>JAYTVF010000446.1:0-11262 GCA_043744155.1 Acidimicrobiia bacterium
CTGCGCAGCGGCGACCTTTTGGTGGTGAACGACACCAGAGTGCTTCCCGCCCGGTTGCATCTGCGGCGCGCCACGGGCGGCAAGGTTGAGGTGCTGTTACTTGATCGACGCGAAGAGACTGGCTCTCGCTGGGCCGCTCTGGTGCGTCCGGGGCGCAAGCTCGCAGTAGGTGAAATGGTGACCGACAGTGCGTTGCAGGTCGTCATTGGTGAGCACCTCGACGACACCGGGGTGCGCGAGGTGCACATCTTGGGCGATGATCCGCTGAGCGCCATCACCCGGCACGGCGCGCTGCCGTTGCCGCCCTACATCACCGAGTCATCCAAGGACCCCGAGCGGTATCAGACGGTGTATTCCTCGCGGCCGGCGAGTGCAGCGGCCCCTACTGCCGGGCTTCATTTCACCGAAGCATTGCTGGCCCGTCTCGCCGAGCGCGGGGTCGCAATGGCCCGGGTCGAGCTCGTCGTTGGGCTCGACACCTTCCGGCCGGTCTCGGTGGAGGACCCAGCGGACCATCGCATGCATACCGAGGCCTATCGGGTTCCA
The DNA here is from genome assembly GCA_043744155.1 of Acidimicrobiia bacterium. Taxonomy (GTDB): domain Bacteria; phylum Actinomycetota; class Acidimicrobiia; order Acidimicrobiales; family Ilumatobacteraceae; genus JANMCE01. Next base: position 547 of record JAYTVF010000446.1, read on the forward strand.
CCCGAGACCATCGCTGCCCTTCAAGGTGCCCAACGGGTGGTGGCGGTGGGCACCACGTCGGCCCGAGCTCTGGAGAGTTTCGGGGCAACCGGGCAGTCATCGGGACGCACGAATTTGTTCATACGTCGGCCGTACCCATGGCGCTATGTCGATGTGCTCATGACGAACTTTCACCTGCCACGCACCACACTGTTGCTCATGATCGACGCGTTTATCGGGCCACGTTGGCGGGCCCTGTACGAAACGGCCTTGGCCGAGCACTATCGGTTTTTGTCCTTCGGTGACGCCATGCTGCTGGAGCGGGCCGAACTTTCGTGACCTTCAAAGTCGAACTGGACATCAAGGCCAGCGATGGCGCGGCGCGCACCGGGGTCGCCACCACCGCGAGGGGCACCTACCAAACCCCCTGCTTCATGCCGGTGGGTACCCGTGGTGCCATCAAACATCTGTCTGCTGAGGACTATGAGCGGCTCGGTGCCGAAATCGTGTTGGGGAACACCTATCACCTGATGCTGCGGCCCGGTGCCGACACCGTGGCCCATTTCGGCGGTATCGGCGCCTTCGCCGGATGGTCGGGGTTGACCCTTACCGACTCGGGTGGTTTTCAGGTCTTCTCGCTCGACCCAAAGGTTGATGACGATGGGGTTACCTTCAAGTCGGTCTACGACGGTTCGCTCCACCGATTCACGCCTGAGATCGCCGTGCGCACGCAGGAACTGCTCGGCGCCGATATCGCCATGGTGCTCGACGTCTGTCCCCCGCTGCCGAGCCCGACTCACGTGATCCGCCAAGCAGTCGAGAGAACGAGCGACTGGGCCGCTATCGCCCGTGCCAGCCATCGGTTGCCGACCCAGTCGCAATTCGGCATCGTGCAGGGCGGGCTCGACCACGACCTTCGGCGCGAGTCGGCTTGGCGCACGGTAGCCGTCGGCTTTGACGGCTACGCCATCGGCGGGTTGAGCGTCGGCGAGACGCGGGCCGAGATGTTGCCGGCGCTCGCGGCTGCGCTGGAACATCTGCCGGTCGACCAGCCGAGGTACCTCATGGGTGTCGGTGATCCGGCCAGCTTGGTCGAAGCGGTCGGTCTCGGCATTGATCAGTTCGACTGCGTGCTGCAGACCCGACTCGGTCGACACGGCACGGCGCTGACCTCCGCGGGTAAGTTGCACCTCAAGAACCTGGCATCGGCCAGGGCCGACGAACCGATCGATCCGACCTGCTCCTGCGAGGTATGTAGGCGTCATTCTCGTGGCTATCTGCGGCATTTGATTCAGGTTGGGGAGCCAACCGCAGCCCGACTGGTGTCCTTACACAACATTGCCTGGACGCTGAATTTGATGGCTGGTATGCGCGAAGCCATCCGGGGGGGTACCTTTATCGAGTTCAAAGCACGGATTCTTGCCGTCTGGGGTTGATTCCTGGCCCCCACCGACCGACCAAGTACTCTCAAGCTTCCCTCAAACCCTGATCGATGGACCCCTCATGAAGAACCTTTCACAGCTGTTGCCCTTCGTCTTGTTGCCGTTGTTGTTCGTGGTGATGACCCGGGGGCAGAAGAAGAAGGCTGAACAGCATCGCCAACTGCTGAACTCGCTCGGCGATGGTGCAGAAGTCATGACGGCATCCGGCTTGTACGGCTTCGTCCATTCGGTCGAGGGCGATGTGGTGTGGCTGGAGATCGCCGACGGCGTTGTCGTACGGGTCTCAAAGCAGGCGATCGGCAAGGTCATTTCGGCCGCGCCAGCAGTTGAAACAGACGGCATTGTGCCTCCCGGCGGCGAGCCCCGCTCCGGTGACGACATCGAAAAGGGCTGATGTATGCGGCGGAATTATCTGCTTCCTCTCATTACTATCGTCGTGCTGGCCATTGCGGCCATCACCGCGACCTTGGCGTTGGGGAACCGACCCCAGCTCGGCCTTGACCTTCAGGGCGGCGCATCCGTCGTGCTGCAGGCAAAGGGCGACTACAAGAGTGAGGCCATTGACAAGGCGAAAGAGATCATCCGTAGCCGAGTCGACGGTATCGGTGTTGCCGAGCCCGAAATCACCCGGCAGGGCAACGCCATCGTCATCTCTCTGCCCGGTGTGAAGGATCAGGAAAAGGCCCTCGCGCTGGTCGGTAAGACGGCTGAGCTGCGATTCCGCCCCGTGCTGCGCTCGGTCATCGCCGATGAGACGAAGCCTGACATCGACTATGCAGCCCTGACGGCCAGCGCCAATGCCGCCCAGGTCAACAGCACCACCTCGGTGGTCGGAGAGACGGCTACAACGGTGGCTGGCGACACGGCGACCACGACAGCTGCTACGACCGATACGACCTTGGCCGGCAGCCTTGGTAAGTCGGCGCTGCCTCGCCAGACCGAAACCACCACGACCGCAGCGGCCACCTCGACGACAGCGGCCACCACGACCGCAGCGACCACCTCGACGACAGCGGCCACCTCGACGACAGCGGCCACCACGTCCGCGACTCCGGCGGCTGCGGCCGCTGGTGACACCAGCACCACTGTCGCCGGAACGCCGACCACCTCGTCGGCCCCGATTCCCACCACGATCATCGCGACGACCAAGCCTGACGGCGACGCGGTCGATAAGACCGTCGTGCTTCCCCAACTCGACCCGATCACCAAGAAGGTTGTGGCTCGCTACGAACTCGGACCGGCGTTTCTCACCGGTGGTGCCATCAGTGATGCCTCGACCCGATTCAGTGGTACTGGCGGCTGGGCGGTGTCGCTATCGATCAAGGGTGGCGCCAACGGGATCGACGCCTGGAATGCCGCCGCACAGAAGTGCTTTAACAGTGATGCATCTTGCCCCGGGTCGCCGGGCCGCATCGCCATTGTCCTCGATGGTGTCGTACAGTCCGCCCCGGCCATCCAGCCCGAAGCCAAGCAGCAAGGCCAAGCGTTCTCACCGTTCTCGGCCGATCAGATCTCGATTTCTGGCAGCTTCAAGGAAAAGGAAGCCTCTGCGCTGGCTCTGGTGTTGCGTTACGGCGCCCTTCCGGTGCAACTCGAACCGCAGGCGGTACAAACCGTTTCCGCCACCCTGGGCAAGGATTCACTCAAGGCTGGGGTGATCTCAGGCCTGGTCGGTATCGGCCTGGTGCTGCTCTTCATGCTGTTCTATTACCGACTTTTGGCCGTGGTCGTCGTCTTCGGTCTCGTCGTATCGGCGTCGATCCTGTGGAGCATCATCGGTTGGCAACATGCCGTGATGACCCTCGCCGGCGCCACGGGCATCATCGTGTCCATTGGTGTCACGGTCGACAGCTACGTGGTGTTCTTCGAGCGACTGAAGGATGAAGTGCGCTCTGGCAAGACCTTCCGATCCTCGACCACCAAGGGGTTTACCAGCGCCTGGCGCACGATCTTGGCCGCCGACACGGTGTCGCTCATCGCCGCGGGCATCTTGTACTGGCGAACGGTCGGGTCAGTTCGAGGCTTCGCGTACTACCTCGGTCTGTCGACCCTGATCGACTTGGTCGTTGCGTACTTCTTTACCCGTAACGCTGTGCGACTCCTCGCGAACAGCAAATTCTTTGCCCGTCGCGGGGTCCTCGGGGTTTCCGCTGGCGAGGCCGTGACCGGAGGTGCCCTGTGACCGACACTCATGTCGAAGAACGCAACCTGGTGTCGGTTGCTCCCCGCAGCCTGTGGCATCGGCTCTATCACGGTGAGACGACGTACGATTTCATCGGTCGCCGCAAGATTGGTTTCCTCCTCTCGGGGATTTTGTTGTTGATCACTTTGGTCTCTCTGTTCGGTCGAGGCCTAAACCTTGGCCTCGACTTCAAGGGTGGTGTCGTCTGGGATGTGCCCGCCAAAAATGGGCTGACCATCGATGGCGCCAAGTCGGCGCTGAGCGCCAATGGCATTTCGGGCGAGGACGCCAAAGTGCAGACGGTGAACGGTTCGAGCGGTGAGCGCATCCGGGTGCAGACCGGCGTGCTGGCTCGGGACGTGCAGGCCAAGGTCCGTACCTCTCTCTCGGAGAAGGCGGGAGTTTCCCTGGAGGATGTCCCGGTCAACTCGGTGAGTAGCACCTGGGGCAAGGAGATCACCAACAAGGCGATCTATGCCCTCCTCTTCTTTTTCCTGGCGCTTTCGGCGTATATCTGGTTCCGGTTCGAGTGGAAGATGGCTATCGCAGCCTTTGTGGCGGTGGTGCACGACGTGGCCATCAGCGTTGGCGTGTATTCGCTGTTCGGTTTCACCGTTACCCCGGCGACGGTCATTGCGTTCCTCACCATTCTCGGGTTTTCGCTGTATGACACCATCGTCGTGTTCGACAAGGTGCATGAGAACACCCGCAAGCTCACCACCGGGCGCTACACCTACGGCGACATCGTCAACCTGTCGATGAACCAAACTCTGATGCGCTCGATCAACACCACACTCGCCGCAGTGCTGCCGGTGGCTTCGCTGCTCGTCATCGGGGCTGGTGTGATGGGAGCGGTCGCCATCAAGGACTTCGCGCTGGCGCTCTTTGTCGGTTTGATGGTGGGGGCCTACTCATCGATCTTCATCGCCAGCCCGATCCTGTGGTGGCTGAAAAATCGTGAGCCGCGCAACAAGGCGCTCGAGACTCGTCTCGGTGTCGGCACCGGTGACGTTCTGCAGGCACGAGCGGCAGGTGCTGGCGTTCGAACTGCGATGTCGAGCGGCGCCGGAATCGGCGCTGCGGTGCCCAGCGCGAGCGGGTTCACCCACCCGCCCCGACCTCGGAAGAAGAAGCGCCGATAGGATACCGCGATGGTGACTGACACGGGCTGGCTCTCCAATCACATTCGAACGATTGAAGGCTATCCGCGTGAAGGCGTCACCTTTCGCGACATCACCCCGCTGCTGGGCGACGCCGACAGTTTCCGCTTCGTGATCGACGCCCTAGTCGACCACTTCGCTGGCGTCACCTATGACCGCGTCGTTGGAGTGGAAGCACGTGGCTTCATCCTGGCTGCGGCCGTCGCTTACCGAGCCGGCGCTTCGTTTGTGCCCGTGCGCAAGGCTGGCAAACTGCCCTGGGCCGTAGCTCGAGAGGAATACAGCCTCGAATATGGCCATGATCAGCTTGAGATTCATCGTGATGCGGTGCTTCCCGGCGAACGAGTGCTGATCATCGACGACGTGCTGGCAACAGGTGGTACCGCGGCGGCTACGGTGCGCCTGGTCGAGGGCCTCGGTGCCACCGTTGCTGGGCTTGGCTTCCTCATCGAACTGGCTGAGATGGGCGGCCGTGCGATGCTGGAAGGTCGCGAGACCGTCAGTCTGGTGACGTTCTAACCGTCATGGCCCCCGGCGACCGCGTTTGGACGTGGCGGCGGTCCGCGCCGACGCGGCATTCCGATCTCGCCCCGCTGCTCGACGCCTACCGCTCCCGGCGGCCACGCGCTCGTCTCGAGAACATCACCGCGGCCTACGAGTTGGCCGCCGATGCCCATAGCGAGCAGAGCCGGTCGAGCGGTGAAAAGTACATCAACCATCCCCTTGCGGTCGCTCGCATCGTGGTTGCCATGGGGCTGGACGAGGAATCGGTGGTGGCCGCCCTGATTCATGACGTGGTCGAAGACACCAACGTCTCACTCGCCGAGGTCGAACAACGATTCGGCGCCGACGTGGCGATGTTGGTGGACGGTGTCACCAAAATCGATCGCATCAGTTTCGATTCCAAGGAGGAGCAGCAGGCCGCCACCATGCGCAAGATGCTGGTGGCCATGGCCCGCGACACCCGCGTGCTGCTGATCAAGCTGGCCGACCGTCTGCACAACATGCGCACTATCGCCGGCGTCTCGGCCGAAAAGCAGGCCAAGAAGGCCGCGGAGACCCTCGACATCTATGCGCCACTGGCCAACCGGCTTGGCATGCAGCAGGTGCGCCAAGAACTCGAAGATCTCTCGTTCGCCGCAATGTATCCCAAACGCTACGCCGAACTCGACCACATGGTGGCCGTCCGTACGCCCGAACGAGATGTGCAAGTCGCCCGACTGGTGGCCGATATCAAGGTCAAGTTGGCCGAAGTTGGCATCGACGCCGCCATTACCGGGCGCACGAAGAACCTCTGGAGCATCTGGGAGAAGATGCAGATCAAGGGTCGAGCCTTCACCGAAATCTTCGACCTGGTAGCACTCCGGGTGGTGGTGCGAGCCGAGACCGATTGCTACGCCGCCTTGGGCACGATCCATCAGACCTATCAACCGGTGCCGGGGCGCTTCAAGGACTACATCGCACTCCCCAAATACAACCTTTACCGCTCGCTGCATACGACTATCATCGGGCCTGACGGCCGGGCCATCGAGGTGCAGATTCGCACGGCCGCTATGCACGAAGTAGCCGAGAACGGCGTGGCGGCCCACTGGTCATATAAGAACGGATCGGCGCAAGACGAGCTGGCGTGGCTTTCCCGTCTGGCCGATCGTCCGGTCAATGGCAGCGACCCCGGTGAGTTTTTGGATGAAATCAAGCGAGATCTGGGTCAGGGTGAGATCACGGTCTTCACCCCGAAGGGGCAGGCATGCAACCTGCCTGCCGGGTCGACGCCGATTGATTTCGCGTACGCGGTGCATACCGAGGTTGGGCATGCCTGCATCGGCGCGCGCGTCAACGGGGATCTCGTGACACTCAAGACGGTGCTCGAAACCGGGCAAACGTGCGAAATTGTGCTGCGTAAGGTCGACGTCGGCGGTCCCAGCGCCGAGTGGCTCACCTTCGTCGCTTCGTCGAGGGCACGCCACAAGATCCGTCAGTGGTTCTCGCGTGAGCGGCGATCGGACTTGATCGAGCACGGCAGGGATGAGCTCTCCGATGCGGTTCGCGCCGCCGGGCTGCCAGTCCAGGAGATACTGGAAGACCCGCTGCTGCTCATTCATGCCAATCGGTTGGGCTTCGTTGACATCGACACCATGCTGGGAGCGCTAGGCAGCGGTCACCTCGAGGCGAACGCCGTCATCGAGCCGCTGCTCACCGATCTGCGCTCGGGTGCGATGTCGAACGTGTTGAGCAGCACACTGCGCCGCGGCAGCCGTCAACGCCGAGAGCCGAGCGAGGTCGGCCTTCACGTCGAGGGATTCGACGGCGTCGTGGTACGGCTGTCGCGGTGTTGTACCCCTGTACCCGGCGACGACATCATCGGGTTCTTGACCCGCGGCCGGGGGATCAGCGTGCACCGTACCGACTGCAACAATGCTGGATCGCTGGAATCTGTGCAAAACATTCGTATGGTCGATGTCGAGTGGGATGAGCAGCAGGCACGATCCCGTTTCGTGGCCTCGATCGATGTGTTCGCGTATGACCGCACCGGACTCTTGCGCGACGTCGCTGATGCGCTCTCCCAACACGACCTGAATATCTTGTCGTGTTCCACCCAAACGGGTGTCGATCGCATCACCCGTATGCGTTTTGAAATTGAGGTGGCCGACCCAGCGCACCTCGAAGCAACCCTGCGCGAGGTCAGCGCGCTCGACGACGTGTACGACGCGTTCCGTTCGGTTCCCGGTACCGCACCGGGCTCTACCAAGGTGCCCGTCGCCGACCGCTAGCGTCAACGCGCCGATCACGAATATGGCCGCCTCAGACCGGCGGTGACACGCGCCCTGCTTCAGTCGTTCTCAACGGTCCGCCAATCAACCCCGGCTCAATCGGCGGTGATTGCTAGCCTCTACGCCTTATGGCTGAATTCCGTGCCCCGAAAGGCATGCTCGATGTCCTGCCGCCCGACTCGGCGCGCTGGCAGCGATTGATCGCCGCGTTCGCCGGTTTGGCGGGTAGGGCCGGGTTCGGTTTGGCCATAACCCCTGTCATCGAGCACATCGAGGTCTTCCTCCGCCTGGGTGATTCAAGCGATGTCGTTCGCAAGGAAATGTACGACTTTGAGGACAAGGGTGGACGTCGCATCGCGGTGCGACCCGAGCTCACCGCCTCGCTCATGCGAGCCTTCGTGGAGCATCACCCAACCACGCCGTGGAAGGCGTGGACGGTCGGGCCAAACTTTCGGTACGAACGTCCCCAAGCGGGCCGCTACCGTCAGCACTTCCAACTCGACGCAGAGATCGTTGGAACCCATGACCCCGAAGCCGACGTGGAGGTCATTGCGCTGCTCGATGGTTTTCACCGGGCCCTCGGGCTGGAAAAGCGCACACTTTTCCTGAACTCCCTCGGCGATGCCACGTGCAGGCCGGCCTATCGAACGGCGCTCCTGGCCTACTTCGAGGCCAACCTCGGTGATCTCAGTGAAGAAAGCCGCACCACCCTGACGTTGAATCCGCTGCGAGTGCTCGACTCCAAGCGCGAAGTCGATCAATCAATCATTGACGGAGCACCCAAGATGGTCGAGTACCTGTCGGACGCAGCCGGAGTCCACTTCGAACAGGTAGCGAAGGGCCTCGCCGCTCTCGATATCAGCTACACACTGAACAATCGCCTGGTGCGGGGCTTCGACTACTACACCGACACGATCTTTGAGTTTGCCTCCCACGCTTTGGCGGGTTCGCAGAACGCTATTGGCGGTGGCGGTCGCTACAACGGCCTGGTCGAACAACTCGGCGGGCCCACCGGTACCGGTGGCGTCGGATTCGGCGCGGGTATCGAGCGCATTCTTTTGGCCTGCAACGCCGAGGAGTCATTTGCCGCTCCTACGGCGGCTGTAGATGTTTATGTCGTTGACACCACGGGCGCCCAGCAAGCTCTGGTGCTGTCACACGAACTGCGCACCGCTGGTCTGCGCGTTGAGCGGGCCTTTGATGGCCGGTCGATGAAGAGCCAGATGAAGACCGCTGACCGCTCCGGCGCTCGGTTCGCCATCATCGTTGGCAGCGATGAATTGGCGGCTGGCACCATCACAATCAAACCCCTTCGCGATGGCGGCGCCCAGCACGTCGTCGAACGTCCCATCCTGACCACCTACCTGAGGAACCTGTTGTCATGAGCATGCGCACGATTTATTGCGGTGAGCTTCGCCCCGGCCACGTTGGGAGCACTGTCTCCGTGTGTGGCTGGGTCGCCAAGCGGCGCGAGCACGGTGAGCGGTTGGCCTTTGTCGATCTCCGCGATCACACCGGCGTCATTCAGTGCGTGATCAACAACGATGAAGACATCCGCAGCGAATACGTCGTCAAGATCACCGGTGTCGTGCGGGTGCGCCCCGACGGCACCGTCAACGGCAAGCTTCCCACCGGCGGCGTCGAGGTCGGTGACTGTGTCGTCGAGATCCTCAACTCGGCCGAACCACCGCCGTTCCCGGTCGATTCGCGCGCCGACGGCGTGCTGGAGACCACCCGTTTGCAGTACCGATACATCGACCTGCGCCGTGAGCGTATGCAGCGCAACCTGCGTATTCGTGCCGCGGTGAACTCGGCGTCTCGTAAGGCAATGGAGCGTCAGGGATTCGTCGAGGTCGAAACGCCCATGCTGATGCCTTCGACCCCCGAAGGGGCGCGTGAATTCATCGTGCCTTCGCGCCAGTCGCCCGGCTCATTTTATGCGCTGCCCCAAAGCCCGCAGCTGTTCAAGCAGCTCTTGATGGTGGCTGGCACAGACCGTTACTACCAGATCGCCCGCTGTCTGCGAGATGAGGATCTTCGCGCCGACCGTCAGTACGAGTTCATGCAACTTGACGCCGAGATGAGCTTCTGTGATCAAGACGACGTGCACAACGCCATTGGTGAGGCAGTGCTCGATGCCGCCGAAGCGGTGCTCGGCGTGCGCCCCGGGCCGATCGAGAAGATCACCTGGCATACGGCGATGGACGTGTACGGCAGCGACAAGCCCGACCTTCGCTTCGGTATGGCCCTGGTGGAATTGACCCCTATTTTTGCGGCCACTGAATTCAAGGCTTTCGCCGGCGTAGAGTCGATCAAGGCCATCTGCGTACCGGGCCGGGCCGATGAGTTCGGCCGCAACAAACTTGACGCTCTTACCGATCGAGCCAAGAAGGCCGGGGCCAAGGGCCTCGTCTGGCTGAAGGTAACTGCCGACGGGTTCGATTCCCCTGTGGCCAAGTTCCTGTCGGCCGATGAGCAAGCTGCGGTGCGAACCGCAACGGGAGCGGCCGCTGGCGACCTCATTCTCATCGTGGCCGACAAGTGGGATCGCACGTGCGAAGTGCTCGGTACGCTGCGCAACGACATGGGCCGCCCGCCGGTCTTTGAAGGGCCGTACCGCTACCTGTGGGTGGTCGACTTCCCGCTATTCGTCGGTGTCGATGAGGCCACGGGCAAGCCCAAGCCGGGGCATCATCCATTCTGCCAGCCGCACCCCGAAGACCTTCACTACATGGATTCGGACGACCCGAAGGACATGTTGAAAATTCGCTCGCAGGCTTATGACCTGGTCTTGAACGGTTGGGAACTGGGGTCGGGCTCCATCCGAATCCATCAACCCGAGCTCCAGGCCCGTATCTTCACCCTGCTTGGCATCAGTGACGAGGAGGCAGCCAAGCGGTTCGGCTTCTTCCTCACCCCATTCAAGTACGGCGCGCCGCCCCACGGAGGGTTTGCCTTCGGCCTCGACCGCCTCGTGGCGATTTTGGCAGGGGAAGACAACATCCGTGAAGTCATCGCATTCCCCAAAACTCAGTCAGGCCAAGACCCCATGACCAACGCCCCGACCCAAGTCGACGCCAAACAGCTCACCGAGTTGGGCATCCGCCTCCTCCCGCCGAAGGTGTAACTCGACCCGACCCGACCCGACCCGACCCGACCCGACCCGACCCGACCCGACCCGA
>JAYTVF010000447.1:0-11229 GCA_043744155.1 Acidimicrobiia bacterium
GTCGGGTCGGGTCGGGTCGGGTCGGGTCAGGTCGGGTCAGGTCAGGTCTACTGCCGTGGCTTGGTCACGCTGCGAGCACGGCGGCGACCAGCGGGCGCAGATCAAGATTTTCGAGCGCCGGAAGATAGGTGGCGACCGCATCCTGCTGAAAGCGGCGCCACAGATCGCCCTCGAAAAAATGGTCGCCGCTTCGGATCACGTAATTCAAGATGAAGAAACGATACGACTCCTTCAGTAGCAAGATCTCGTGCTCGGCGAGGGGAAAGACTTGGTGGTAGGCCTGCAGAAACCGCTGAAATCTCGGTTCCAAGAGGGTGTGGGCGCTGTAGCTGAACACGGTGCGGTCGCCGGTTTGGCTGCTGACCCGTGACAGGAAGTAGAAGTCGAGCAGACGGGTGTCGATGCGAAACCAGTCATAGTCCCAACGGCTGAAAAGTCGAAAAGGCCCGCTGCTGCCCTGGTCGTAGGCCACGGAAAAGTTGCCGAGATTCCAGTCGAGCAATACCGGGATGCGAGGCAGATCGTCATAGCCGAGTTGCTGCAGTTGTTCGAGAAACTCATGCGTGTGGTGACGCACAACCTGGCGCTGTTCGGTGGAGAACTCGAACGATGCTGCCGTTCGAGGGTTGGTGACTCGTTCGAGCAGGTTGACGGCGTCGGATCGGATCGAGGTGGAGGTGCGAGGCAACTGGGGTGCGATCTCGGTACACGCTCGATGAAAACGGGCGATCTCTGCGGCGAAATTGTCGATGTCGACATCGGACAGGATCCGCGGCAACCCGGCTCGGCGAGTCACCTCCTCATAAAAAACAGCCCAGACCTCACCGTCGTAGAACATGAATGGCTTGTCATCAACGGTCAGAACATCAGCCATCAGGTGCTCGTAACGACTGCCTCGCAGCAGTACGTTGCAGCGATGGAGGCGATCGTGATCCTCCCGGCACAGGAAGTACGACCCGTACCAGGAGAACTTGGCGATCACCGCGGCACCGTCATCGAGCAGCACCCGATACACGTGATTGGTTGAAACGTGGGCGCTTAGTTCTTTCACCGCCACGATGGCGCGCTGATCGCCGTACTGCCGCCAGGCGGCCCGAAGCGCAGCATCATGGATCATCGAGTCAGGTTATTTCGACTACACGCATCACGTCGGTAGCGTGGTGAGGCTGATTGGGTGTGCCGGCCAGGACGACTGCGACGTCACCAGCGGAGACGAGTCCGGCCGTGGCGGCGGCTTGCACGGCGAACCAGACCATGTCGTCGGGGTCGACGTGTTCGTCGACGCGCATCGGCAAGATGCCCCACGACAAGGTAAGCACCGCAATGGTGTGATCATCCGGACTGGCCCCGATGAGCAACGACGGCGGGCGATAGCGAGCAGTCGCCAGCGCGGTCTTGCCGCTGCGGGTGCAGCAGATGATGGCGCTTGCGCCGGTATCCTCCGCAGCCTGCCACCCGGCATGAGTGACGGCGTTGGTGATGCGCTGACCCCGATCGCCGACGACATCTCGTTGTGATCGGCCCAACCGGTTGGCCCACTGGCGGTAACTGGCTTCGGATTCGGCTCGCTCGCAGATCTCCGACATCGTTCGCACCACCAGGCTGGGGTCGTCGCCAATAGCGGTTTCGCCCGACAGCATCACAGCATCGGTACCGTCGAATACTGCGTTGGCCACATCGGAAACCTCGGCCCGCGTCGGTGCTGGCGAGGTGATCATCGACTCGAGCATCTGGGTGGCAGTGATGACGGGGATGCCGGCCTGCACGCATTTGCGGATGATGCGCTTTTGCAGATGCGGTACCTCCGACAGTGGGCAGTCGATGCCGAGATCGCCACGCGCCACCATGACGGCGTCGCTCTCGGCCAGGATTTCGTCGAGTGCGGTGACAGCATTGGCCGTTTCGATCTTGGCGATCAGTCGAGGCATATGTGGGCCGAGCAGCGCGTCGCGGACTTTGCGCAGATCCTTGCCGGACCTCACGAACGACACAGCCAAAAAGTCGACCCGTTCGGCAGCCATGATGACGGCCAGTTCCAGGTCGCGCTTGGTCGGGGTGGTGAGCCTCAGTCGTTCCGCCGGAATGTGCACCCCGGGCCGGCCTTGGGTAATCCCACCGGATTCGACGCGGGCGATGGCATACACGTCATTGACGGATTGGATCCGTAGGGTGATAGCTCCATCGCCGAGCACGACCCGGTCGCCGCTGGCCAGATCGAGCAGCAACGTGTCGTAGTCGACGGTGATATCGGTAGCGCTGCTCGGTCCCCTTCCAGGGGTCAGGCGGATCAGTGTGCCTTCCAGCAGCACCGTGGAGCCCGCGGGAAACTGCCCGGCCCTCACCTTCGGGCCGGGAAGGTCGGCGATGATCCCGATCGGCGACCCGAGCCGCTGCGCCGCGGCGCGAACCGAGCGCAGCCGCACGATGTGATCTTCTACGGTGCCGTGACTGAGGTTGAGTCGCACCACATTGACGCCAGCGGCCAGCAGCGCATCGAGATCGGCGGCGGATTCACACGCTGGCCCGAGGGTGGCGACGATCTTGGTGCGCCGAGCCTCGCTCATACGGCAGCTTCGACCATGATCTCTACCAGAAGGTCGGGGGATGCCAAGCGGGCCTCGACGGTGGCGCGGGCCGGGGTGTGGCCAGCGGGAACCCAGGCATCCCACGCTGCGTTCATCTGCGGGAACTGGGCAATGTTCGAAAGCCAGATATTGGCCTTCAGAATCTTGCGCTTGTCCGAGCCGGCGGCCGCGAGCAGGCTGTCGATCTTGGCCAGAATCTGCTCGGTTTGGCCCGTGGTGTTGGCGGTCGCGTCGGCGGCGACCACGCCGGCCAGGTACACCACGCCGTTGTGGACGACGGCGTTGCTCATGCGGGGGCCGACTTCAATGCGCTCAATAGACATGGGCAACACCGTACCCCTGCCACCCTCGGGCGGACCCACCGACACCAGGCGCGCAGTCGCCGGGCGGGCATCGGCGACCCAGCATCTGGTGAGTCGAATTGGTCCCTGAGAACAGGCTGCCTGATCAGAACGCGACTGCGGGCTGGGGTTACCGCGCGAGTTGGGGGAGATTGGCGAACAACTCAAGGGCTTCGGGGTTGGCGAGGGCCTCACGGTTGCGTACTTGGCGGCCATTGACGACGTCGGCGACGGCCAGTTCGGTGATCTTGTTGCTGCGGGTGCGGGGGATGTCGGCGACGGCCACGATGCGCGCTGGTACATGGCGGGCGGTGCAGTTCTCCCGAAGCCGCCGACGCATCTCATCCTCTAACTGGGGAGTGAGGAAAACACCGTCGGCCAGTCGGATGAACAGCACGATCCGGGTGTCGTTGTCCCACTCCTGGCCTATGGCGATAGCCTCGATGACCTCGTCGAAGTTCTCGATCTCGCGGTACAACTCGGCGGTGCCGATACGTACCCCGCCAGAGTTCAGCGTGGCGTCGGAGCGGCCATAAATCACCATGCCGCCATGCTCGGTCCAGGCGCAGAAATCGCCCTGGGCCCACACGCCGTTGAAGCGGTCGAAGTAGGCGTCATGAAAGCGGCTGCCGTCGGCATCGCCCAAGAAGCCCAGCGGAACGGAGGGGAACGGTGCCTTACACACCAACTCTCCCTTGCCGGTGCCGACGATGGGCTGACCGTGGATGTCGAACACGTCGATGGCTAGGCCGACTGCTGGCCGTTGTAGCTCCCCGACGTACACCGATTTGGTGCTGTCGCCGCCCACCAGGCAGCCGCACAGATCGGTGCCGCCCGACATCGATTGCAGCTGCACGTCGGAAGCGACGGCGCCGTAGACGTAGCGGAACGATTCATCCGACAGCGGAGAGCCAGTGGAACAGATCATGCGTACCGAACCCAACCGGTGGGTATCCATCGGACGAAGGCCAGCCTTGCGGCAGGCGTCGATCCACTTGGCGGAGACGCCCAAAAGCGTGAACTCGTACCGTTGCGCGAGGTCGAAGATGGCCGACGGCCCGGGAAAAAACGGACTGCCGTCGTACAGCACAATGGTGGCCTTGGCGGCGAGAACCGATGCCAGCCAGTTCCACATCATCCAGCCGCAGGTCGTGTAGTAAAAGACGCTGTCACCCGGCACCATCTCGCATTGCAGGAGCTGCTCCTTGCGATGCATCAGCAGCACACCGCCTTGGCGGTGCTCGATGCATTTCGGCTTCCCGGTGGTGCCCGACGAGTACAAGATGTAGATCGGATGGTCAAAGGAAAGCCGTTCGAAACGAAGTTCGGCTCCACCGTGGGCAGCGACAGCGTCGGCCCAGGTGACAGCCTTGTCGATACCGTCGGTGGATGGTACTTCAGCCAGGTTGCCGACCACGATGACGCGGCGCACTGTCGGCAATTGGGGCACGATTTCGGCCAGACGGGCCAAACAGTCGTGTCGTTTGCCGTTGTAGGTATAGCCGTCGGCGGCGACCAAAACGACAGGCTCAACCTGCCCGAAACGATCGACGACGCCTGCCGTGCCGAAATCCGACGAGGTCGAAGTAAACACCGCGCCGACGCTCGACGCGGCCAACATGGTGATAACGGTCTCGGGTAGGTTCGGCATCCAGGCCGCCACCCGATCGCCGGGCTGTACCTCGAGTCGACGGAATTCGGCCGCCAACGATGCTACGGCCCAGCGCAATTGTTCCCAGGTGAGGCGGCGGCGCACGCCATCCTCCCGTTCGAAGGCGATGGCGAACTCGGATGAGTCGGGGGGGCCGACCAGCAGGTTTTCGGCAAAATTCAAGGTCGCCTCGGGGAAGAAGCGGGTACCCAAAAAGTCACCCGGCTCAATGACGACACCACCCTTGTCGCCAACGATGCCGCAGACATCCCACACTGCATCCCAGAACAGAGCGGGTTCGGCGATGCTCCAGGCGTGCAGGGCGTCAGAATCGGCCAGCGTCAGATCGTGGCGGGCGTTGACCGTGACCCGGAACGTATCGAGGTTGCTGGCGGCAATGCGGTCAGGCGACGGTGTCCAAAGGGGTGCGGTCACAAGGCGATCGTAGAGGGTTCGGCGGCGGTGCCGCGATCGAGTCGGTGGAGGAGGCCGACGCAGTACGCCAACATATGGCCGATGGTGGCGGCGAATACGAGGGTGCCGATGCCCAGCCGTCCACCGAGCGCCCATCCGATGGCGAGCACCGTCACCTCGATCGCCATACGGACGTGGGCGATTGGACGGTGTAGTAGTTGACCAATGCGGGTCATCAGGCCATCACGCGGTCCGGGACCAAGTTGCGTCGACAAATACATTGCGCCGCCGACGCCTGTGGCGAGGAGGCCGCCCACCAACATCACGCTACGCACGACCACATTGTCGATCGGACTCACGTTGCGATCGAACAATTCGACGACGGTACCGATGATGGCGGCGTTGGCGACGGTACCCAATCCGGGACGCTGCCGCAGCGGAATCCAAGCCAGTAGCACCACGACCGAACTGATCACGGTGATCGTGCCGATGCCGAGATGCACGTGGCGATCGATACCGCCCGACAGCACCGACCAGGGCGAGTTGCCCAGACGGCTGGCGATCAGCATCCAGTCGCCAACACCGAAAATGATCAGCCCGACAACCAAGATGGCGATCGGTTTCGGCTGGGTCGACCAGCGAGTGGGAGAACTCCACGAGAATGTCGGCACGCTGTGCGCCACCCGCTTCGTGGCGGGAACAGACCTCGTGCGAGCCATAAGCCCGCCAGCATGCCAGCCAAGCGCTACGTCGCCAAATGCTTATTGACCCCAGGTGGTTGCGTGACGCTTGCCATACCGGATCGGTCCAGCGTCTCCAAGCCTTCGCCGCGCGAGGCGGATGGTCGCGTCGGAGCGTCACCCGACAGTGCCGGTGATGGGTTCTATGCCGGCGCCTGGGCGGTTAGTTCAGCAGCGACGCCAGCGCCCACACTGTGGCGACAAGTCCGATAACCGCCATGAATAGGCTGCGCCGCACCGGCGCACGCGGTAGGTCGTTCTCCTTCAGCTGGGCCGGCGGCCGCAAGATGGCCAGCACGTTTCCGACGAACATGGCGCCCCCCAACGCCAAGACGAGGAACGGGAGGAGGTTATTGCCGAGGAACACATCGCAAACCTACCTCCGAGCGACCGCACCACCCGCCCGGCCACCACCAAACCTGCCGCCCCCCACGACCACACCGCCCGCCCCGCCACGTCCAAACCATTGGCCCGGCCACGACGAATCAGGCTCGACAGGTCCACCCCTGAGTCCGCCGGTCAAGGCAGCCGATGCCCTACGCGAATGAGGGCACCCCATCGAGTGCGTGAGGGGAGGTCAGCAACACCACGAACCGCCGCTGGCCGACTTTGCCATCAGCTCGAGCCTCGGGCACACCGGAGGCGACCCAAACGCCACTATCGGGCGATGTGGCCGCAACGATTGGTAACGGTGTCGTAGGCATCGCTGGTATCGCCGACACGACGGTGACGACGTCGATGAGTGGATCGACGGGATAGCCGTGGTCGTGGGATTGCACGCCCTCGACAACCAGAAGGCGACGGGCGGCGTGCCCATGCCAGTCGGCGAGGGCATCCACCAGCGCATCCCAGTTGTGGCCAAACCATTTCGGAAAACCGAGATCACGTTGGAAGGCCGCGAACAGTTCGGCCTTGGAGCGGGCCGCTGCGAGTTGGACGACCCCTACGGTCCAGCCCTTCGCCGCAGCCGAGTGCAGTTCGACCTCAGCAACCGTGTCACCGGCCCATTGAAAGACCCCGCACACCGACCCCGCCGCCAGAACGTCTGCCAGCCGTTCAACCGTCATCAGCTCACCACCTCTTTGAAGCTCTTGTAGTGATCGGCGGTGTAAAAACGTTCTCCCTGTTTGCCCGTGATGATGCGGCGGGCCCCACGATCTTTCGAGCCGGGCGTGACGACGGTGTACTCGTGATAGTACCCGGACGTCTGCTTCGGCAGAATCTTTTCGATGTTGCTGTAGACGACACCGTCACGCGAGTACGGATACGGTCCACCTGCTGCGATCAATTTGAGTGTCGTGCGGGCTTCCGGAGGCAGGGCCGACATCTTGATGGTGGGCAGGCCGCTACTCGGCGCACCGACAGTGACCGCATCGTCGGCAACGGCAACGGTGGTGTTTGCTCGCGTCGAGCTTGCTGGCCTGGACGCGCTTGAAGCAGCGGTCCGAGCCGACGAAGCCGACGATTTTGCTACGGAAGCCGAGGATTTTCCAAGCAGAAACGCGCCGCCCGCAAGGACAACGACCACCAGGGCCGCGCCAAGCACGATGAACAGTTTTCGCCGATCTGGCGTTTGTGACATGCCGCCATGCAATCCGCAGCAGCCGCCTAGGTCAAGCTGAATGCACTGATGGGCGCTTTCGAACGCCGACTGGTGCGTTCAGCCGATAGCCCGCCCGCACTCGCTCTTCCTCGTTCTCGCCGCCCCACACACCGTATTCGTGGTGGCTACGGCCGTAGGTACGGCACCGCTCCAGCACGGGGCAACTGGCACAGATCGCCTTCGCCGCCGATTCACGACGCACGCGGGCGTCGGGACGCTCGGCAAGCGGGGGGAAGAATAGCGATGCCTGCCCGTGGCACTGAGCGCTCGTCATCCAGGCCATCTCCACCGACTCGGTGGTAATGAGGTCATCGAGTAACGCCATATTTAGCGCCCCCGGCTGCGGATCGGGATGAGGACCAAACGGACGGCCGGTGGGAGCAGGACGGCCTGAAGCCAATCTCGCCAACGCTGAAACATCATGTCTCCCTTCGATTTCGGCCCTCGGGAATCTATACCCGATAAGAGGCTTTCGATCTTGTTCGTTACAGAGTAGAGAATGGACTGGTTTTTGCGCGGGTGACGTTGGTCACTTTGACCTACGTGGTGCGATCTCAGAGGTTCTGCCCCAAAAAGGGAGCGATCATGCATATCGATACCGAAGTCACGGAAAATGTTTGTGGGTGCCATGGTGCATCGGTGCATCGACGGGTGCGCCGCTTCGGTAGCGTGCGGATATGAGTGACGCTTTTATCGTCGATGCTGTCCGCACCCCCATCGGCCGTCACGGCGGCGCGTTCGCCGCCATCCGACCCGACGACCTCGCGGCCCATGCGCTGCGCGCGCTGATGGACCGCAACTCCGGGGTCGACCCCAGCCTCGTGGAAGAGGTGTACTTCGGTGCCGCGAACGGGGCCGGAGAGGACAATCGCAACGTAGCCCGCATGGCCACGCTGCTTGCCGGACTACCTGTCAGCATTGCCGGGGCCACCGTCAACCGCCTCTGCGGCTCGGGCATGGAAGCCGTCATTACTGCGGCGCGTACCGTCATGACTGGTGACGCCGACGTGTGTCTGGCTGGCGGGGTCGAATCGATGACCCGCGCCCCGTGGGTCGTACTGAAGCCGGCTAAGGGCTACTCGACCAGCCATGAGCAGATGTGGAACACGTCGCTCGGGTGGCGGATGACCAACTCGAAAATGCCGGCAGAATGGGCCGTTTCCCTCGGTGAAAGCACCGAGCAATTGGCCGAAAAGTTCCACGTCGGGCGCGAAGCGCAAGATGTGTTCGCCGCCGCCTCTCATGCCAAGGCCGACGCTGCGTGGACCGCCGGACACTTCGCCGCCGAGTCGGTGCCATACCCCGGCATCGATCTGACTCGGGATGAATGCATCCGACCCGACTCGAGCCCGACGTCGCTGGCCAAATTGAAGCCCAGCTTCCGCCCCACCGGAACGATCACTCCGGGCAACGCCTCACCATTGAACGACGGTTCAGCCGCGTTGTTGATCATGAGCGAGGAAGGATTGCGTCGCACGGGGGCCACCCCTTTGGCCCGCATCGCCGGACGGGGTACCTCAGGTGTCGAGCCGCAATACTTCGGTATCGGCCCGGTCGAGGCCAGCCGCCGCGCCTTGCGCCGTACCGGGATCGGGTTCGACGACCTCGCTGCAGTCGAACTGAATGAGGCCTTCGCGGCGCAGAGCCTTGCCTGCCTCGGCGAAATGCCCGAGCTCGATCCGGCCATCGTGAATCCCCAAGGAGGTGCCATTGCTATCGGCCATCCGCTGGGCGCATCGGGTGCCCGAATCCTTACGACGCTCACTCATCATCTGCACCGCACCGGCGGACGCTACGGATTGGCCACCATGTGCATCGGTGTCGGCCAAGGCATCGCCTGCGTCATCGAACGGGTATAGCTCGCAACCGCGGCGCCTCCCCGGACGGGTAGAGCTCGTAGCTGTGGTGCCTCCCCGAATTGCCGCCGAAGGGGCCATCGCACTGACGGCGCTCGGGTGACCTCGGGTGACCTCGGTTGGGGATCGACCTCTACTTGATCGACATATGGAGGCGCACCGTGGTACCAGCCGGGGTGGAATCGAGCTCGACCAGGTCACAGATCTGGTGCATTATCCACAGCCCTCGCCCGCCTACGGCAGTGGCCGGTGGGCAGAGCCGACCCGCAAAGTCGGCCAGAGTGATATGACCGGTATCGCAGACCTCGCAGACGAGCGAGCCCGCCTCCACCCAAACGCGAAGGGTCCCACCTCCTTGCGAATACGCAACGGTGTTCGATACTGCCTCGTCGACCGCTAACGCCAAATCTTGTGCTCGCTGGCGATCCAGGCCGTGCTGGCGCGCATGGTCGCCAACGAGACGACGGATCGCACCGACGTCGGCAGGACGAAAAAATGACAACCGGTACGCGTCGTCGGGTGCAGGTGGAAGCCGGCCTTCTTGTGCCAACACTACGGTCGGGTCGACGTAGGCCGGATTATTGCCGTAGCCGCCATCACACAATGCATGCGCATGGGCGCTGGTGACGTCGGCCACAACCGAATCCGCCAGGGCCGATGCATCGTAGGGACACATGAACGTGGCATGAACATCGGCGATAAGCACGTTGACCAAGGCCTCATGGCGCACAAACTCACGGATCTCGGCCGCTGAGCGTCCTGGCCAAAGTGCCTCCCCGACAATGCGGACGGTGCGACCTTGCTGGACCTCCACAAATCGGCGGGTCAAAGGGATGATACGTGCCGGGTTTCGGGCGACGACTGACGCGTCGAGAAACGCGATTCCCGTCACCGCGCTATGAAGTGCCCTGCGCACCAAATCGAGTTGGGCGGTCGGGGCGAGCATCAGCGCAGGCTCTGCCGCTGCCTGGGCTTGCTGAAGGAACGGCACGATGCGGTTAAGGTATTCGTCGTCGCCGGAATAGGCCACACAGACATGGACCAGCGGGCCGTCGATGCGGGAGTTTTCAACGGTAATCACAAAGTACTCATCGGCCTCTCCCTCGCCCGTGCCAGCACTTGGGCCACCTGCCCAGAACGTGACCCGGCAGCCAACCTGATTCTCAAAGACCTCTTACCCGAACACCTTGTGCTCTAAACATCGTCTACTCGACGAAGCGATAGCCGATCCGTGGCTCGGTGATGAAGTAGCGGGGTCGGGTCGGGTCGGGTTCGAGCTTGCGGCGAATATGGGTGAGGTGCACCCGCAACAGGTTCGTGTCCATCTCGACCGGAGCGTTCCAGATCCCGAATGGCTTGGTCACATAGTCATCGGCACCGGCGTCGAGGGCGGCCACCTTTTCGCTTTCCTGCTCCCGAGCTGACAGCACGATGATGGGAACCGCGCTCCAACCGCGGAGGCCCCGCCGTACAGCTGCATCATCTCATCGAGGTTGCCGTACCACATCGGGATCATGTCGATGTCGTTGATGAAGCGCGACGGCTGGCACGGGAACGTACCGTGGAACCAGTTGGCAAACGCCTGATTGCCGGGCGACTGCCCGCCGAAGGAGAACACTCGCACGTCGGCACGTGGGAAAGCACCACTGCACGCCAGCCCGACTATCGGCGCCATCGCGCCGCCAAGACTGTGGCCGACGACATCCAGGGTCATGCCGGGCTTCAGGCTGCGTCCGAGAAACTGGAACGCCGTCTCGCCAACCGTGCCGCGAACGCGGAGGTGCGTCAGATTGGCATACGCCTCAGCGAAACCCACGACTTCGCGCCAGCCGCGTTGATACCCGCCGCGACGTACCACATGTTCGGTCCGAGTTGATCGGGCCCCCACGCCAGCTTCCACGCCAGCTTCCACGCGCCTGCTGTCGGGAGGTCGGTGTAGGTGCAATACCGTTAAGTTAGTGGTTCGCCGTGCAACTGAGGTGGCCGGGCGGGCAGGCAGGCGAGCCTGCAGGCGCCGGTTGGTTGGTGCACGCAACCTT
>JAYTVF010000448.1:0-3244 GCA_043744155.1 Acidimicrobiia bacterium
ACATCGCGACGCAGTCACAGTCGGCGGTTCGCCGCCAACCTGACAGACAGGGTCACCGCCATTGTTCGAATGGATGTACAGTGCGCGCAACACACGCCATGACATCCGGGGGACGCATGAGTAGGCACGCAGGTAATGGTTGTTCACGCCGCATCGTCGCAAGGGTGGCCGCAATCGCCGCTGTCGTTGTCGTGGCGGTTCCGGTGCTGGTGGTCTCGGCCGCGTCGGTTGCTGTGCAGATCGCTGTCGATCCATTCACACAGTCGACGTGTCACGGTTCAGGCGCGACCAATCATCATGCCAACGTCGAGCCGGACAGCTTCTCGAATGGTTCCACGATGGTGGCTGCCTACCAGGTCGGGCGGATCTTTGACGGTGGCGCCTGTGCGATCGGTTTTTCCACATCGACGGACAACGGGGCCACGTGGACCAGCGGTCTGCTCCCTGCGCTCACCAAGTACACGAGCCCGGCAGGCACCTTTGACCGCGCGACCGACGCGGCGGTGGCCTACGACGCACAGGACAACGTTTGGATGATCTCCTCGCTGGTTCTGACCGAGGCGGGTGGGGTCAAGGGTGTAGCGGTGTACACCAGCCGCTCGACGGATGGCGGGCTCACATGGGGGAACCCCGTGTTGACCGAGAACACCAGCATCAGCCCCGACAAGAACTGGATCGTCTGTGACAACACGGCGACCAGCCCCTTCTTCGGGAACTGCTACACCGAGTGGGACGACAACGGCGCCGGCAACCGGTTGGAAATGAGCACCTCCACAGACGGTGGGCTCACGTGGGGTGCGCCGGCGACCAACAACGCTGGTGTGATCGGCGGGCAGCCTGTCGTCCGACCCGATGGCACCGTCATCGTGCCGACGGCAAACGCCAACGAGACGGCGATCGGTGCGTTCAACTCGACGAACGGCGGTGCCAGCTGGAGTGCCGTGACGACGATCGCGACGATCAGGCATCACACGGTGGCGGGCAGCTTGCGTGAAGGCCCGTTGCCGTCGGCCGAGATCGACGGTAGCGGCACCACCTACGTCGCGTGGACCGACTGCCGGTTCCGAAAGGGCTGCAAGGTGAACGACATCGTGATCAGCCATTCACTGAACTCCACTGGCACGAGCTGGTCGGCGGTGACCCGCGTTCCGATCGATGCCGCCAACAGCGGCATCGATCACTTCATCCCGGGCCTGGCAGTCAACAAGGCGACTTCCGATGCGACGGCCCAGCTCGGGCTGACCTACTACTTCTACCCGCCGCGTAGCACTCAGCTGAGCGTCGGGTTCACGTCGTCGGCGGATGCCGGCGCCACCTGGACCACGGCGTCGACGATCATCAGTGGGATGACGTCGACCTGGGCAGCCAACACGAGCCAGGGCCGTATGGTTGGCGACTACATCTCGACCTCCTACGGCTCCGACGGCCTTGCCCGCGGCATCTTCGGTGCCGCCCTCACACCGACGACCGGAGCCGCGACCAACTGCACCACTTCCGCACTCGACAATTGCGTGGCGCCGATCGATACGTTCACCCCGAGCCTTGCTCTCGCCGGTGCGACGAGTGGGTTGGCCGACCCGGTGCTGTTCAGTGGTGACGGCGCCGCCAACGCCGCCAGCCTCTGGAACATCGTCGACAACAACGGCATCAAACACCGCAACTGATCTGGCCTCAGATGCCCCGGTCACACCAGCTACGTGACCTGATCCCGACTCCGAGTAGTCCGCTGTCAGCCGCCTCAACTCGTCGGCACAGTGTCCGTGAACGCAGCCGATTTTAGTCGCCGGCGTGTGGTTGCCCGATGGCGCTATTGACAGGCGGGTGTACCGTCCTGTCAAAGGGGACGATGCCCCGACTGCGAGGTGGGACGGGTCGATGTGCTCGGGTCTCGCTGTCGGGGTGTCGGACCATTCGCCGATTGCCCGAAACGGGCCGTTGGCTTCATGGACACGCGACAGAACGCACCCCACCCCGATGGGCCGAATTGGGGTGTGGCTAGCCTAGAATCGCAGAGTCTCGAGGCCGTCGGAGATCCTGAGCAAGCCTGGCCACCTCAAGCCCACCGAACTTGCGCTGCTCGAAGGGCACGCTCGAGCCGGCTCCGACATCGCGCGGGGCATCCACCCACTTCCTTTGGCCGCCTGAGCATGCGCTCCGCTGGCGTTCCTGCGACAAGCTGCCCGATCATCGACATCAACCTCACCAACACTGCGACCGGAATGAGTGCGAACAAGAAGATCTCACTCGGTGGCGGAGTCTTGACGGGCACGATCGGGGTGTCGCCTGAGCGACCTGCCTCACTGCAGATCGGGCGGCTCAACTCCGTGGTGCACAAGACCTTCAAGGTCGTCAGCCAGCCCTGAACACCAAGCCACGGGTCACCGCGACGGCCTTGATCCAGGTCAACCAGACCGGCGGCTATGCCATCAACTCCTGGGTGACGTCCTTCGGCTGAACCCGGCCCGGCTGCCGCTACGGTAAGCCGGAATGTGCGGACGATTCGTCTCCTCCAGTTCGGCCGAGCGGATCGCCGAGTACTTCGGCGCCTCGTTCGACCCGCAGACCACGCTGCCCGAGAACTTCAACACGGCACCGACCAACGACGTGTACGGCGTCGTAGCCGGGCCGGATGGCCAACCGACGCTGCAGGTCTTCCACTGGGGTCTCGTGCCGGTCTGGGCCAAAGACATCAAGATCAGCTCCAAGATGATCAACGCCCGCGCCGAGACCATTGCCGAGAAGCCGGCATACAAGTCGGAGTTCAAGAAGCAGCGCGTCATCATCCCGATGGATGGCTTCTACGAGTGGAAGCAGGGCAGCGAAGGCGCGGCGCTCACCAAGGCGGGCAAGCCGAGCAAGCAGCCGATGTTCATCCACCGCCTCGATGGCGAGCCGTTGGCCGTCGCCGGGCTGTGGACGACCTGGCGCGACAAGACCGCCGGCCCCGACGCGCCGTGGCTGCACAGTTGCACCATCGTCACGACGTCGGCGAACGCCACGATGGAGCCGGTGCACGACCGGATGCCGGTGCTGTTGCCGCCGACCGCGTGGCACGAATGGCTCGACCCCGCCAACAACGATGTCATCGGGCTGCAACGGCTGCTGGTGCCGGCGTCCGACGACCTGCTGACGATGCACAAGGTGTCGACCGACGTCAACAACGTACGCAACAAGGGCGCCGAGCTGATCGAACCGACGGGCTGATCTGACTGAGGTCAGGCCGAGGCCAGCGCGGCGCGGATTG
>JAYTVF010000449.1:0-3241 GCA_043744155.1 Acidimicrobiia bacterium
ACGGGCAGCCGCCCCCGCATCCCCGATTTCTGTCAGCCCGACGGCGACCGCATCCTGGTCACCCGCGACTGCTACCCGCCGAGTGTTATGCCTGACCACCTCGTCGTTATCGGGTCTGGTGTCACCGGTGTCGAATTCGTGCATATGTTCACCTCGCTGGGCTCCAAGGTCACCCTCGTCGTTAGTCGTCAGCAAGTACTGCCCAGCAAGGATCCCGAAGTCGCGGCCGCGCTCGAGGCCGAGTTCCTGGCCCGGGGAGTCACCCTCTTGAAGGGCGCCAAAGCCAAGGCCATCGACAAGACCGAGGACGGCGTCGTGGTGGTGTGCGACGACGGCCGAACGGTGCGAGGCACGCACGCCCTGCTGGCCATCGGCTCGGTGCCCAATAGCGAAATGCTGCAGGTCGAGGCCGCTGGCGTCGAGCTCGACAAGTGGGGATACATCCCAATCGGCCACCACTGCCAGAGCAACGTTGCGCATATCTACGCTGCGGGTGACGTCAGTGGGAAACTGCCCCTGTCGTCGGTGGCGTCAATGCAGGGACGCAAAGTGGCTGAACATGTCATGGGGCTGCACACCATTGAGCATCGCCATCTCGATTACGACAAGGCGGCATCAGCCATCTTTACCGAGCCCGAGATCGCCGACGTAGGCTTGGCCGAGGCAGAAGCCTTCGCTGAGGGCCGTAAGATTCGCACGACCAAGCTGCCATTCTCCGCTTCACCAAAGGCCCTCATCAACAATGATGCCCGTGGTTTTGTGAAGATTGTGTCAGATCCGGCCACCGGAGTGGTTTTAGGTGGCTCGATCGTCGGCCGTCATGCGGCCGAACTCATCAGCGTGCTGGCGTTGGCATGCACGGCGAATCTTCGAGTACCCGACGTGTTGGAGAGCTTGCTAGTGCATCCGACCCTGTCTGAGGCGCTAGCCGAGGCCGCAGAGTAGCTGGCCCGTCACGGAGTGGACTCTCACGGGGGGTGATGATTCGCACAACCCATTGATTCAAAGAGTGAGAGTGGGAACGCTGAGTACGGCAGTTCTCGCCGTCGGTCGCGGACCCGACGACCCTCACCCCCAAGGAGCAAAATGTCCCTCTATAAGCGCGTCCCGGGCCTCGCAGCCCTCGCTGCGGTATCGATGTGCGGTCTAGTTCTGGCCGCTGGCCAGGCGCAGGCTGGCGATCGTGGCTCAGTCACGATCAACGTCGTCAACCCGCAAAACGAAGAGAGCCCACGTCCGGCGACGTTGTCGGCTTTGGCTCATTGCGAAGACGAGGCACGAGGAACGTGGTCGGTTTCGTGGTCCTTTACGGCGATGCGAGATGGTAACGACGTGGTGGTGCTGGGCTCATCGCTGCCCGTCGAGGCCTGGCCGTCTGGCGCTCACTTGATGCCGGAGGGTTCGATGCCCGACTATTCGCAGTGGCCACTCGCCCAATCGTCGGCGACGAGCTATCACCACAATGAGGCTACCGCTACCGAGACGCTCACCTTTCGGCTGCTCCCCGATGGCATCGGGCAGCCCTACAACGACGCGAGCATGAGCCTGACGGTGAGCAATCCATGCCCGCCGCCGCCACCAGCGACCTCGAGTACCACCGCAAACGAACCGACGACCGCGGCCACCACAACGTCGACGACGATCGAGGCCACCTCGACGACAACCTCGACGATAACCTCGGTCGTCGAGCCCACTACTGCGGCTGCCACCACGACGAGCACGACCGTGGCAGCATCGACGACGGCGAAGAAATCCATCGTCGCGGCTGTGACTGTGCAAGCGCTCCCCAAGACGGGCACGCCAAGTACCCGATTGGCTGTGATCGCCGCAGCCCTGGCCGCCATTGGGTCGGTGCTTGTCGTCCTTGACCGCCAGCGTCGTCGCGCCTGATCATTCGTGCATTGCCGGTTGTACTGGGGCGGATGCTCGATAACTCGCCGCATCGCCACATGCGCGGCCGGGTTTCGCCTGTACGACATTGCAGGCGAGCATTGCCGGTCCGTGTCGACCTTCACCCATGACGGAACTACAGCTGCTGATTGACCTGTTTGGTTGGTATGCAAACTGGCGAGGCCGCGTTCTTGATAGGATTCCGTAGAAAGGGAGCACGGCGAATAGCTGTGCTCCCTTTTGGTCCCCGCGTGAAATTGCCGGTAGAGCCGAATGCCCTATGCGCACGTCAGGATAAATCGACAAGGATTACTCCGGTTCTGGCAAAATCAGGACATCGCGCGCACCGCTGCCGACACTAAGAGGAGTTTCACTATCGTGAGAAGAAAATCATTGGGCGTTTTCGCGGCCACCGTGCTGGCGGCCCTTGGCTCGGCCGTGGCAGCGGCACCGGCGCAGGCCAAGCCCGTGCCGTTTCCCCCGGGAGCAAATTTCCAGCCCATTCTTGGCTATTTGCTGCATGCATCGATCGTTCCCAACAACGTCGTATGCACCGACACCGTGGCCAACAAATGGACCGTCGACTGGCTCTTCACCATCCACAGTTCGGCCCCCGATTTCACGGCGACGGTCACAAGCGCTAGCCAAGGCGGTCTCGGTGCGCTCGGTACCAAGTCGCAGCCGCCGAGCTACCCGCCGCAGGGATTCCGCGACCTTGTGTGGTCAGGCAGTGCGAACTACGTCGGCACCATCGACCTGAAGCAGACGATCACCTACAGCACGTTCGTAAAAACGGCGCAGGTGACCGGTGGCATGGCGGGCGAGGACACCACGGCTGAGGTCACCATCCACAGCCCATGCTCGAAGACCTTGCCGCTGATTCCCGGCGCTACTCGCTTCGTTCCGCTGTCGCCTGATCGCATGTTCGACACGCGCGCTGGTAACAAGGTCGACCCCGATGGCACCGTTACGGTGCCGATGCTCGGGCGTAATGGCATCCCTGCCGTCAACGTCAAAGCTGTTGTGCTGAACGTCACGGCTACTCAGGCAACCAACGCTGGCTTCGTTACGGTGTATCCTACCGGCGCGGGGCGTCCGTCAGCATCAAACCTCAACCTCGACCGAGCCGGACAGACGACTCCGAACCTGGTCACGGTACCTGTCGGTGCGGACGGTAGCGTCTCGATCTATAGCAGCGGCGGCACCCATATTTTGGTCGACATCATGGGTTACTACGAGGGCACCAACCAGTCGGTTCGCGCTGGCCGGTTCCTGGCCCTCTCGCCGAGCCGGGTCATCGACACGCGCGGTACGCCAGTAGCTGCCGGTGGCATCCTGACGGTGCCCATCG
>JAYTVF010000450.1:0-3236 GCA_043744155.1 Acidimicrobiia bacterium
CTCACGTCATCGACAACTCGGGCTCCCTGGCCCATCTCGATGCGCAAGTCGACACGTTGTGGGTGCAACTTAGGCACCTGCCACAGACCACGGTCGAGGATCTGCATCGCTATCGGGCTACGACTTCAAAGCCCCCGGCTGGTCCGGGGACACGGTAAAGACGGCGTCAGTGAGCACCTTGCTGCCGGCAACGGTGGCGTCCTCCACAACCCGAAACGTGGTCATCCATTTCGTCGAGGTGACCTCATTCAGACACCAGCCTCGCTGACGGGCATTGAGGTAGCGCAGGTCGGGGAACGCGGTAACGGCGCTTTCCAAGTTTGCAGGCAGCAGCCCGCCAGATGAGATCGACGTGCCGACAAACTCGGTCGCGACGATCTGGCGGGCACCCTCGACCTTTCTAGTGATATCGGCCACCGCTCCCAGGTGAATATCGCCGGTGATGATCACGGTGTTTTTCTTACCCGTCGCGGCGATTCCGTCGACGATACGTTGACGCGCGGCCGGGTAGCCATCCCACTGGTCGTAGTTCAACACCGCCCCGTTCAACGTGGCGTCGGCGAACACTACCTGGTTTGCCATCACATTCCAGGTCGTCGTCGAGGCCGCCAAGCCACTGAGGAGCCATGACTCCTGTTCCGTGCCAAGCATGGTGCGATCAGGCAGGAACGTCTCGGGGCAGGCCGGATTGGTATTCAGAATGGCGTCACCGCACGCCTGATCGCTGCGATATTGCCTACCGTCGAGCAGGAAGACAGTCGCCAGACTGCCGTAGTCGACGGAGCGGTAGATCTTGTACGCCGGACCGTTGGGCCGCGGGAGTCGGGTTGGCATGAACTCCCACCACGCCCGATAGGCCATGGCTCGTTGTTTGGCGAATTCGACAGGCGAAATACCCGTTTCACTGGCGTCTGAGGCGTAGTTGTTCTCGACCTCATGGTCATCCCAGATGACCAACCATGCGCACGAGGCGTGGGATGCCTGCAACGCCGGGTCACTGCGGTACAGCGTGTAACGCTGGCGATAGTCATCCAAGGTCATGAGTTTGCCGCCGGTGACCGCACGGATCATTCCTTTGGCCGGGTCGATCGGTTCTGCCGCGTACTCATAGATGTAGTCACCCAGCCACACGATGAGATCGAGGTTGCTCGCCGCCATGTCTTGGTGGGCGAGATAGAATCCGTCTTCAAATCGCTGGCAGGAGGCAAAACCGAATCTGAGCTGATCGACCCGGGCCGCCGCCGCGGGCAGCGTGCTGGTGCGCCCCTCGGCTCGCCATCCGTTGTGCTCGAACCGATAGAAATACTTCGTACCCGGTGTCAACCCGCTCACATCGACATGCACACTGAAACCGTTCTCGGCCAGAGCCACAACAGTGCCCTTCTTCACCACCGTGGCAAAGGCTTGATCTTGTGCCACGATCCAGTCGAGCGACGTCGCCTCGGATGGGTTGCCCGTGAGGCGAGTCCACAAGATCACGCCATCTATCGTCGGGTCTCCCGAGGCGACGCCGAGCGCGAACGGAGGTTCTCCTGTTGGTTGCATGGTCGTGGCGACGGCGGTGGTGTTCCCTTCCGCTGTCGATGTTGTGGTCGCACCGATTGTCGATGCTGT
This sequence comes from Acidimicrobiia bacterium, assembly GCA_043744155.1. Taxonomy (GTDB): domain Bacteria; phylum Actinomycetota; class Acidimicrobiia; order Acidimicrobiales; family Ilumatobacteraceae; genus JANMCE01. The sequence goes on from JAYTVF010000450.1 coordinate 1,615, forward strand.
TGTCGCACTGATTGTCGCTGGCGTCATCGCGACGGCTGTGCTGGTCGTGTCGGCAACGGTGGCAGGCGTGGCCGTCGACGTCGGTGACGTCGGGGTCGACGACGAGCATGCTGCCAGCGTGGCCAGGCCGCCAGCCAGGAAACTGCGGCGATTGAGCGGCATGTGGTCCTCCGTGTCTCGAACGTTCGTTCGTTTCCGCTATTCTACTGCTATGCCCGTATTTCAAGTCGTGTCTGACTTTCAGCCGTCCGGGGATCAACCCAAAGCCATCGCGGGCCTGACGGAGGGTATCGAGCGAGGTGATCGGTTCCAGACCCTGCTTGGCATCACTGGCTCGGGCAAGTCGGCCACGATCGCGTGGACCATCGAAAAGACCCAGCGCCCGACGTTGCTTTTGGCGCCGAACAAAAGCTTGGCTGCGCAATTGGCGCAAGAAATGAAGGAGTTTTTCCCGAACAATCGGGTCGAGTACTTCGTCAGCTACTACGACTACTACCAACCCGAGGCCTATATAGCGTCGAGCGATACCTACATCGAAAAAGACTCATCCATCAACGATGAGATCGACCGGCTGCGCCACTCGGCCACTGCCGCGTTACTTACTCGTCGTGACACCATCGTGGTGGCATCGGTCAGCTGCATCTACGGAATGGGTGATCCGGCCGAATATCGTGGACAGCTGCTCGAGCTGCACGTCGGCGTCGACTACGACCAGCGATCAATTCTGCGTAACTTGGTTGACCTGCAGTACGACCGCAACGACATTGCCCTCGGCCGGGGCAATTTCCGGGTGCGCGGCGACACGATCGAGGTTCACCCGGCCTACGACGAGACGGTGCTGCGCATCGAGATGTTCGGCGATACCGTCGAGCGGCTCACCACCGTCGATCCGCTTACGGGTGAGCAGTTGAACGAACTGAACCAAGTCATGGTGTTTCCTGCCACGCACTACGTGGCTGGTGAGGAGCGGATGCGCCGGGCCATCGTCGGTATCGAAGCCGAGCTGCAAGAAAGGCTGGCAACCTTCGAGAAGGAGGGCAAGCTGTTAGAGGCGCAGCGTTTGCGGATGCGCACGCAGTACGACCTCGAGATGATGGCCGAGGTCGGGTATTGCAACGGCATCGAGAACTACTCGATGCACATCGACGGTCGCAGTCACGGCGAGCCGCCGTTCACGCTCATCGACTACTTCCCGAAAGACTTTTTGCTCGTCATCGACGAGAGCCACGTGGCCGTGCCGCAGTTACACGGGCAGTTCGCTGGGGACCGGAGCCGCAAGGATCAGTTGGTCGAGCACGGCTTTCGTCTGCCGTCGGCGCGTGACAACCGCCCGCTCACGTTCGAGGAGGTGATGGAGCGCCTGAATCAGGTCGTATTTCTTTCCGCGACCCCCTCGCAGTACGAACTTCGCATATCGCAGAACGTGGTCGAACAGATTGTGCGCCCAACGGGCCTGGTCGACCCCGAGATCGTCGTGAAGCCGACCAAAGGCCAGATCGACGACCTTATGCATCAGATAACCGAACGCATCACCAAGGGCGATCGGGTACTGGTGACAACCCTCACCAAGAAGATGGCTGAGGACCTCACCGACTATCTCCTAGAGCAGGGGCTACGGGTCC
>JAYTVF010000451.1:0-11061 GCA_043744155.1 Acidimicrobiia bacterium
GCGTCAGCAAACACATTCGGGCGGCCCTCGAACACGAAACCAATGACGCCCAGCCCCGCCCTTCGCTGCTCGACCCGCCAGCCATCGTGGCGCACTTCCTCGACCAGGCTGTCTCGCAGGGGTGCCGCATCGCGCCAGCCCCGCAGGCCTTCAACCATGCCCGCTCGCATCGCTGCGCTCAACTCGAGGCGGGTCGTGGTACGCCCGGCGGCTGTGGCTGCCGCGACGTCCTCAGCATTGGCGGCAGCGATCGGCGCGAAGGCCGTGTCATCGGCCAGCAGGCGGGCGAAGTGGTCGTAAAAGGCGGTGATCTCGACATCGGTGGCTCCGCGGAGCTGGCCGAACGCCTGGTGAGCAGATGCGACGGCGCGATCGACTACGGCCTGATCAAGGGCGGGGATACGCAGTAGATCTCCTGTGGTCTGCACCACCACCAGCCGGTCACCGGCGCAGAAAGAGGCGGCTAGTTCGGCTGACACCGTCGTCACACGATCCCCGCCGAAAGGGATCGCCATCCCTGCGCTCAGCGACCGCAGCTGGCCACCAGGCGCGCCATGGCCACCGAGAGTGTCATGCAAAGTTGACTCGACGTCGGCGGAAGGTCGTGGCTCCATGCCCCCAGTTTGACCGACGAAGCAAGCTGGCGAGCTACTCAGCCAGCCATGACCGGTGTGGCGGCATTGGCGCGCTTGTCGGTCATCCGGCGGCCGATGCGCGCCAGCCGCTCGATGTGGGCCAGTACCCGGGTACGAGCCTCTTCAGCCTCGGGCGTCAGCCCTTCGAGCTTTTCCAAACCCCAGTGTCGCAACACGACAGGCTGCACGATTTGCTCAACGAAGATCGACAGATCGTAGATACCGGCCTCAGCGATGCGAGCCGTGTGCTTGGTGAAGTCGGCAATACCCGTCCCGGGCATGGCGAAATTACGGATCACTTCATCAATGGCCAGCACCAGACGCGACGGATGAGCCTCGATGGCTGCGGTCGTCAGGTCTCGGTAGAACAAAAAGTGCATGTTCTCGTCGGCCCCAACGCGAGCCATCACTTCGTAGCCGATGGGGTCACCGATCAGCTTGCCGGTGTTGCGATGCGAAATCCGCGTCGCCAGTTCCTGCAGGGTGACATAGACCATGCCCTCCACCGGCGAGTCGGGCTGAGGCGTCTCGCCACCGCTGACCTGGGCCATACGTGCTCTTTCGAGAACCGTCGGATCGATGGCCCGGCTGACCGTGAGATAGTCACGAATAACGATGGCATGGCGGCCCTCTTCGGCCGTCCACCGCTTGGCCCATACCCCAAAAGCGTTCTCGGTACCGAACATCCGCTCGATGTCTCGGAAGTAGTAGGGCAGGTTGTCCTCGGTCAACAGGTTCAGGAACAGAGCGCTGCGAACCTGCGGGGAGAGCACCGCACCGCCGATATCGGTGTGGTCTTCACTCCAGGTTTCGCCGGCCTCGAAATTACGGGCGCGGTGATAGGGCACAAGCTCGTGCGGGAACCATTCCTTGCTGGTGGCCAGGTGGCGATCGAGCAAGGTGGCCGCAACTGGCTCCAACTCGACCAAAAAGGCGTCGACGTTCATAGCGAGAGCCTACCTACCAGTAGGTAGGCGAGCAACGGCAGCCCTCTGACTGGCAGGTTCGGTTGACCGACCTGAGGTAGAGCGTCTCGCTCTTTGGTTGGCCGGGGACGTCTTGGCTGCCTGCTTGGACTATGCGGTCCGGGGCGGGGCGGGCGGGCGGTAGCACGCCGCCAGCATCGCTATCGCCGGTACGATACCTGCGACCACGGTGATCAACGTGCCCGTCCAACCGTTCCAGTGAATACCCAAGGCACGATCGAGCGAGTACCGGCCAGCGCCGATCATGCCGACACCAAGGGCCACGATGCCCAGCATGAACACGTATTCCCATCCTTGATTCGGGCGGAAGATGAAGAACCCGTTCTTGCGGTGGGCCACCATGTAGGCCACGACCATCAGCCCAATCATGGCCGCCGCCGCCAACGGCATCATCAGGCCGGCGGCAAATAGCAGCCCACCGGCAATCTCGGTGATGGCCGCAGCCCAAGCCTGTACCAACGGGGGCCGCATACCAATCGAACCGAACCACTTGGCGGTGTTCGATATCCCACCCTTGATCTTGTTGTACCCGTGCAAGGACATGGTAATGCCGAGGGCAAGACGGAGAGTCAAAAGGGCGAGATTGACCTGTGTCATACATCGCCAGCGTAGACCTCTTGAAGGCGCCACTGTCGCATCTGGTGGCTCGGATCGGACATGGCAGACGCTGCTGATCTGCGACGCGGGCGCCGCTGACCAAATGGCCGCCAATACAAATGGTATGGAATCGTGGAGAACGTGAACACGGCGGTATTGCTCCCAACTCGAACACGGGTGCCTTTGGTCGCCTCTCTACTGGCGGTGGCGGCAGGCCTGGCCTGGAGCCTCGGAGCGCTTACCGCCAGAGTCGCTCACCACACCGATGCCTTCCAATATCTGGTGTGGCGCTCGATCGGTGTGTTGGTGGTGATGGAAGTCATGACCCGACTTCGCGGCGGCACGCCCCTGATGCCCAAGGCGTACACCAGTGGAAAAACCATGCAATTGGCTACGGTCGGGCTGTTGGTGGCGTCGCTCGCGTTCGTCTATGCCCTGAAGAACACCACAGCGGCCAACGCTGCCTTCCTTTCTTCGTTGACACCGCTCATCGCGGCTGTCGTGGGTCGGGTCGTGTTGAAGGAACGTCTGACACGGGTCACGATCGCCTGTATTGCGGTGGCTCTCGGCGGGCTATTGATCATGGTGACGGCCGATCTGGGCACGGGCAACATGGTCGGCAACGCTGCGGCCATGCTGTCGTCGGTGGGATTCGCGATGTACATGATCTGCATCCGATCCTCCAGCGAGCGAGACTGGTCCCCGGTGTTGCCCGGCTACGCAGTGGCCATGATCGCCCTGTGCTGCGTCGTGACGCTCATCAACGGTAAGACGTTGCTTCCACCTGCAGGCGATGCGCTGCTGGCAATGTTGCACGGCGGTGTGTTCATCGTGGTCGGCACGTTGTTGTTCAACCTGGCGTCGAAATCGGTGCCGGCGGTGGGCATGGCAGTGTTCTCCCAGAGCGAGAACGTGTTCGTGCCGTTATGGATCTTCCTGTGGTTCAACGAGCGCCCGAAGCCAGCGACCCTTCTCGGTGGGGCCGTGATTATGAGCGCCGTCCTCACCAAGGCCGTACTTGACGCCCGCTGATCGTGGCGGCTGACATCGACGGCGACCGGTGGGCTCTCAGTGCCGCTCAGGCCGAGAGTCCAGCGGCAGGATCAGGGGTGCTCCATTCCGTCGGGAAACGCTCGATATAGGCGCATTCAGAGGAAACGGCTTCGGCGATGCCCGTGAGGGGCGAACGCTCGACGGATTCGAGTCGGGAAACGGCGACGGGAGGGATGATAGCCATAGCGCTCCTATAAGTTCGGGGTGAGAGAGACAACACGTGACGATGTTCGGACGAGCCGAACCCACGACCCCATGTTCGGCACCCAGGTGCTGTCACATGAGCGAACTGACGATATCCAGATGGTCGAATGTGTCTCATTCGCTCTACCCGATATTCAACCGCGAGAAACCTGTTCGACAACCATGTCTTCGAGTCGACCAGCAAGGCCTTGGGCAAGTGCCGTCCGGTACAGTGGCGGTGAAACGAGATGGCGACCTCACGACCCAACCACCCGACCATGGAGGACGTCGCTCGCGTCGCTGGCGTGTCGCGAGCCCTCGTGTCGTTGGTCTTTCGCGAGAGCCCAAAGGTGAGCGACGATCGTCGCTCACGCGTTCTGGCTGCGGCCGGTCAGTTGGGCTACCGGCCCAATGCAATGGCCCGCCACCTGGCCAGCCGCACAAGCCGAACGATTGGGGTGCTGCTGAATGACCTGCACAACCCCTTTTTTGCCGATATCTACGACGGGGTCGATGCCGCAGCCTCGGCTCTCGGGTATCGATTGCTGCTGACGGCGGGTCGCCATCGCGACGGTAGTGAGATTGCGGCTATCGACACCATGTTGCAGCATCGGGTCGACGCCATGATTCTCATAAGCCCCCGCTTGTCCGCCGCAGAAGTGACCGCGGCGAGCCGGCAAGCGCCCCTCGTGGTGATCGGTCGCTGCGTGGATGGTGCGCGCATCGATTCGATCATGGCCGACGAAATGCAAGGGGCGCTGGCCGCCGTCACACACTTGGCTTCGCTCGGCCATCGGCACATCGTCCACATCGATGGAGGGCGCGGCGCCGGCGCCGAATCCCGACGTCTGGGCTACATGCACGCCATGCAGCGCCTCGGTTTGGCGGTCGCCGACGTGGTGCCGGGTGACTTCACCGAAATGTCCGGTGTCACCGCCGCGTCCGGCCTGCTGCAGCGGGCGCAGATGCCCACCGCAATCTTCGCATCGAACGATCTGGCCGCTATGGGTGTGCTCGATACGCTGATCGATGCCGGCGTGCGAGTACCCGAAGACGTGTCGGTGGTGGGTTATGACAACACCACGGTTGCACGAATGCGCCATGTGTCGCTCACTACGGTGGATCAACCCCGCCGAGAGATGGGCGAGATGGCCATTCATCTGCTTGATCAGCGTGTGGAAGGCCGGCGCAACGATTCGGTGACCACGCTCATGCCCCAAACCCTCATCGTTCGACGCACAACCGCTGCGCCTCGCGTCGGGTCATAGTCTCTGCTTCGCGCTGCAGCTTGGCTTTGGAGAGACCCCAACTGACCGATAACGATAGCAATACCCCCACCGACGGAGATGGAATGCACCCCGACCAGATCGCTCTACGACACGCCTTTGCCCGCGACCTCATCCGAGAGGCCGGGGCGCTCGCTGCGGGCTACTTCGCCGACATCTCGTCGCTGACCGTCAAGAACAAGGGCCCGCAGGATCTCGTCAGCGAAGCCGATCACAACACCGAGTTGCTGATTCGCGATCGTCTGAAAGAACGCTTTCCCGACGACGGCTTCTTTGGTGAGGAGACCGGCCCGCACGACATCGCCACGGCTTCGGGAATCTGGGTGGTCGATCCAATCGACGGCACCCAACCTTTTCTCAGTGGCATGGCCGATTGGTGCGTGTCGGTGGCGTTCATCGTCGGGCGCACCATGGAGATCGGCTTGGTCTTCGACCCGGTCGCCGATGAGTTGTTCTCGGCTCGGCGAGGCACAGGTGCCACCCTCAATGACCGGCCCATCCGTGTCGCAGCAGCCACCTCATTTGGCGACGGCATCGTCAGCGTCGGCTACTCCCTGCGCACCAAGCCCGATGACGTGCTGGCCATCATGGGCCGACTGCTGCACGCCGGTGGTATGTATCAGCGCAATGGTTCGGGCGCCCTGAGCCTGTGTTACGTCAGCTGTGGTCGCCTCATCGGCTACGTCGAGAAGCACATCAACTCATGGGACTGCCTGGCCGCATTGCTCATCATCCAGGAAGCCGGCGGCCAGACCAACGATTTTCTCACCGGAGACGCCTTGTTCATCGGGAACGAAGTCGTTGCCGGACCACCGGCACTCTTTCCTGCGCTGGTCGGGCTCTTGGGCCGATAGGTCGCCCCTGCCCATCAGCCTCACGACCGGCGCTACGCTGGGCCGATATGGCGCCCCCTCTGCTTGGCGAGATCGACCTTCACCTCTTCGGCGAAGGGCAGCATCGCCGACTGTGGGAGACGTTGGGTGCCAACGTCGATCAACGCGACGGCGTTCACGGTGTGCGATTCGCCGTGTGGGCGCCGAACGCAAAGTACGTAAACATCGTCGGCGAGTGGAACGGCTGGGATCCGGCTGCGACTCCTCTCGACCCCGTCGGCTCATCGGGCATTTTCGCCGGCTTTGCCCCTGGCGCCCTTGCCGGCCAGCACTACAAGATTGTCGTCGAAACCGACGACTGCGTGGTGCGTTGGAAGGCCGACCCCATGGCCCGGCGAGCCGAGTTACCCCCGGGAACGGCCAGCATCATCGACGGACCGACCTCGCATACCTGGGCCGACGATGCCTGGATCACCCAGCGCACCGCCACGCCAGCGCACAAGAACTCCCTCAGAATCTACGAGGTGCACGCCCAAAGCTGGCGACCCGGGCTGCAGTGGCGGGAGTTGGCCCATGAGTTGGCCGACTATGTCGCTGACCTCGGCTTCACTCATGTCGAACTTCTACCGATCGCCGAGCATCCCTTCGGGCCGAGTTGGGGCTACCAGGTCACCGGCTTCTTTGCACCGACCGCCCGGATGGGAACGCCCGACGACTTTCGATACTTTGTCGACCATCTGCACGCCCGAGGTGTCGGCGTGATCCTCGACTGGGTGCCGGCCCACTTCCCCAAGGATGACTGGGCACTGGGCCGCTTCGACGGTACCGCGCTCTACGAGCACCTCGACCCACGATTGGGTGAGCACCCCGACTGGGGAACCTACGTTTTTAACTACGGGCGTAACGAAGTACGCAACTTTCTGGTCGCCAACGCCCTGTATTGGGTGGACGAGTTCCACATCGATGGGTTGCGGGTCGACGCCGTGGCTTCGATGCTGTACCTCGACTACTCACGCGAGCAGGGCCAATGGATCCCCAATAAGTACGGGGGCAAAGAGAACCTAGAAGCGATCGCCTTCCTGCAGGAGTTCAACTCGGTCGTCCATGGTGAGCATCCCGGCGTTTTGACCATCGCCGAAGAGTCGACGTCGTATCCAAAGGTTTCGCGACCGGTGGACGAGGGTGGCCTCGGCTTCAGCCACAAGTGGAATATGGGGTGGATGCACGACACGCTGGCCTATATGGCGCGCCACCATGTACACCGCAGCTATCACCACGATGAACTGACCTTTGGCCTGCTGTATGCGTTCAGCGAACAGTTCATCCTGCCGATCAGCCATGACGAAGTGGTGCACGGCAAGGGTTCGTTACTGCACAAATTTGCCGGGGATGATTGGCAGCGATTCGCCGGGCTTCGTGCCCTGTTCGGCTGGATGTGGGGCTACCCGGGCGGAAAATTGCTGTTCATGGGATGTGAGTTTGGTCAGCGTCCCGAATGGAGCGAAGCCATCGGGCCCGATTGGGCCGCCTTGCAGTCGCCCGCTCATCAGGGCGTGCGAGATGTGCTTCGCGCCGTCAATCGGGCGCTGGTCTCCACCCCGGCGCTCGCACAGGGTGACCACGACAGCCAGGGATTCCGGTGGCTCGACGCCGATGATTCCACCAACTCGATCTACTCGTTTGTGCGCTACTCCCCCGATCGCAACGAGGCGGTAGTTTGTATTGCCAACTTCACGCCGGTACCACGAGACGGATATCGAGTCGGCCTGCCCTGGGGCGGCCGCTGGAAGGTGTTGCTCGATACGAACGCCACGTTCTTCGGCGGTACCGGCTATGGCGGCGCCGCGGTCGCCCACGGTGAGGACGTACCATGTCAGCGTCAGCCGGCCTCGGCGGTCATCACCCTGCCGCCACTTTCGGTCATCTGGCTGTCGGCCTCGCTCAACTGAGGTTCAACACGACAGCCGTCTCGAACTTTAAGGTGGCCGATTTCGCCTGCGAGAACGACGGCGCACACACCAGCCGATTTCGACCGGTTCGCTTGGCTTCGTACAGGGCGTCGTCGGCGCGGGTCAGTGCAACCGCAGCATCTATGTCCTGCTCACCGGCGAGAAGGCCGACTGAAAGGGTGATGTGGCCAACCCCGAGATCGATGGCGGCGACCGCCTTGCGCACCCGCTCGACGATGGCGACGGCGTCCTCGAAGGTGACGTCTTGCAGCAACAGGCCGAATTCCTCGCCGCCAATGCGAGCAAAGCAGTCGGTCCAACGGATTTCGCCCAGGGCTGCATTGGCGATGCTGATGAGCACCTGATCACCGACCTGATGACCGAACTCATCGTTGAACCGCTTGAAATGATCGGCGTCAAGGATGGCCAAGAACCATGGCCGGGTCACGGCATCGCGGCGACGGACACGATCGAGCCACTCGATGAAGTGCCGTCGATTGAACAGCCCCGTCAGCGGGTCCCGTCGAGCGATCTCACGGAGCCGATCGTTACGGGCTTGTAGTTCGGCATTGGCCGATTCCGCGCGTGCTTTGGCCAACTCGAGCTGCGCCGCGAGCCGAACGATCTCACGACGGCTGGTTATGGCTCGTTTCAGCTCACCGTTGGTAAATCGAGCGTGATAGAGGCTCATGGCGTAGATCGCTATCGAGCCGGCTGCGGCGTACCGCCCCCACAGGTCGCCGCGGCGAACGAGCCAGATCGACAACACCGCGGCGATCGGCACAGTGAAGGCTGCGGCCGCCGTCAAGAACGGTGCCATGGTCAGCGACGACATGGTGGCCACTACCACCAGGGTGATGATGGTGAACATTTCATAACGTGGTTCACGCACGTGCAGCACGAACGGCGCGGCAGACCACACCAGACCCTGCAAAGACTCGCTGGACAGATAGAGCATTCGACGCCGGGTGCGTCCGGCGGCAGCCTCACGTCCGAACCGAAGGGCAAGTAGACGCACCGCCGCCCGAGCAGCAATGAGGGCCGCCAGCCACCTCAGACCCGCCCGATGCGACACCTGGTTGTACATGACCACCAGCAGCAAGACCGCGCCGATCGGCCCGGCCAATACGTAGGTGAAGGGCTGAAGGCAGACCTGCTGAATGCACTCCACCTCGACCGCATGACGATGCGTGGCGTCATGTTGAGCGTCGCACACCGCAGGTACATTCGGTTCCACCTCGTGCTCATCGGCTGCGGTGTCCGACCCATGACGCAAATCTTGGACATGCTTTCGCAAGTTCCGATCAGAACTCACCCTTGGTGGTTGCAAGCCGGTCTATAACACGATATTGCCGTACATCTCACCCAACGGATCGCTGATCAGTTCCAGTCGAGCACCATCGGGATCCCGGAAGTAGATCGATGATCCGTCGACATGGGAGCACTCGATACCGGCATCGTCCAACCGATCTTTGGCCGTCCGCCAGTGCTCTGGCTCCATCGAGATGGCCAGATGATGCAAGCCGCCCAACACTTCGGCGTAGGGGCCGAGGTCGAGACCCGGCAGATCGAAGAATGCCAATCCATTCCCGTTGCCAATGTCGAAAAAGAAGTGGGTCGAGCCGCGGTAGTCCCGATTCTCGAACATCTCGGTGAGCGGAAAGCCCAAAAGCCCCTGATAGAAAAGCACCGTGCGCTCGACATTCGCGACGAGCAAGGCAACATGATGCACACCACGGGCGGTGGATGGTGGGCGAGCCTGCCGCGGCCTGAGGTGCCTCGCCGAGATGTCGTGGCGCACGCGTGTAAACCCGTCGATGTCTGAATCGGTCAACATCTCGACAACGTACCCGCCCCGGGCGGCGGCGCGTTCACGGGCGACAACCCCGGCTTCAGCGACCCTCTACCACCACGCCGAACCCGTGGGTGGCGCGCAGTCGATCGGTCAGGATGGCCTGATACGCAGGTGAGTTGTACCAGCCGTCGAAAGCAGCGCGATCGGCAAACTCGAGTATGACCATGCGGGCGCCCGCCGGGGTTCCCTCGATCGTTTCGGCCGACCGCGTACTGACGAGCGCCTTCGCGCCAAACGCAGCCAGCGTCGGGCCAGCGGCGCGACTGTAGGCGGCCAAGGTGTCAGGGTCTGTCACGGTGTCGTTCACGACAAAGTAGGTGGACATGTCGCCACCGTACTGGTTGACCGGCGCGACCCGCTGCCCCGAAGCGCTATCGAGCGAGGCCATCATCGTGGGGCATGTTGCCGCGTTCGGCACGCAGATATCCGTACGGCGTCGCATGCACCAGATTTGACACCCGCGACATGTACAGATCGGCATGACGCTCGATCTGACGAGCAAATAGACTCTTATCATTGCCGGCGCGAAGCAGCGGCCCCCATACGGCGTTCCCGACTGCCCCGGCGGCCTGGGCGAGAGGCGCCACCTCGGCATCGACCGCGGCGATGGCACGGATCGTGGCGTTGATACGCCGATCGGCGGCGGCGGAGTCGATGGGTTCGCCGTAGTGGTGCCGCTGCCGTAAACGAGCAAGTCGCAGATCGGCCAACGCTCGATCCAAGTCAGATTTGCTCGACATCAGTTGCACCAACCTGGCTTCGATCGGCCGGAACTTTTCGAGCTCGTCGATTTCATGTTCGAGTTCTCGCACGACGAGCCCTGTTCGCCACCGCAACATTGCCTTGCTGGCATGTACATCGCCGAAGAGGTGGTCGCCGACGTACAACAGATCGGCGCCGGCGAGGCCGAGGCTGGTCTCTACCAACCTCGCATCGCCCCCGGCGTACACATGACCGCGCTCCAACAACCCGCGATACGGAGCGAGCAGACCACGTTGTTCATCCTCAACCCGATACACCGGTTGCACGCCATTGAAAAATTGCGGCTTTCGAGCGTCGACGATCACGACGTCGAACAGGTTTCGCCATGTCATGGGCGGCGGTAGGTACGGGTCTACCGCGTACGTCATCATCGATTGGGTATACGCCCAATTCGAGTTGGTGATGAGCAGCAGGGTGCGGCCGGCGTGATGCTGATCGAGTAGCGCCAGCGGCAGCTCGGGATCGAGGTCGATATAGGTCGCCGGGTCGGCCACGATCTTGGCTTTGAGGGCGCCTTGGGCATGGGCTTCGTCCAAGGCATTTCGGGTTGTCCGATGCAGATCCCGATAGCTGTTGATACCTGGGAGACGGCCCTCGTCCATCAGGTCGACGAGCTGGCAGAACAGGCTGGCTTCCGACAGCGAAAACAAGGTGTTCATGAATTCCCAGCGCGAATCTGCAAGCTCGACCATGTCTCCGGCGTAGGCGTGGCGTAGCGCGTCGAATGTCAGCGGGGTCGTGCCGTGTTGCGCTCGGATGACATAACCGAAGCGGGTGGCCTTCACAAGATTGCCGAGGTCAAGGTCGAAGGCCAGGCCGAGCGTCACCTTGCTCAGATCGAAAACGAGCTCTGATACCGGCCACCCTCGACCGGCCAGCAGCGTACGGGCATGTTCGAACGCCTCGTTTTCCCACGTGTCGA
>JAYTVF010000452.1:0-3228 GCA_043744155.1 Acidimicrobiia bacterium
TGCGAACGCCGGTCGGCTCGTCCCACCACATCACCCATCTCACGCGCCTAACTGAACGGCATTGCACCTAACGCGGCTTGCGACGGCCGCGCTTATCCGATGCCTTGGTTTGGGCCTTTACCTCGTCTTCGAAACGTTCGAGTTCGTCGACCAGGTGCAGCAGATGTCGCAGCCGATCCGGGTCGAGGTCGCCCGCCGCGATGGCGGTCTGCAACGCGCAACCGGGCTCGGCGTGATGCTTGCAATCTCGGAAGCGGCAGTGATCCATCAGGTCGAATATGTCGGCGAAGGCCCGCTCGATACCGTTGCCCTCGCCCCACAGCGCCACGGCTCGCAGGCCCGGTGTGTCGATCAGGAAGCCGCCTCTGGGCAGGTCGATGAGCTGCGCAGCCACCGTCGTGTGGCGGCCCCGCTGGTCGCCCTCACGGATCTCGCCGGTGTCTTGCACGTTGGTACCGACGAGCGCGTTGACCAGGGTGGACTTGCCGACGCCTGACGCGCCGAGCAGTGCCACCGTTCGGCCGCCCGAGGTGTAGGCCAGCAGTTCATCCATACCTTGATGGAGGCGGGAACTCACGGCGTGCACAGGCGCGCCAAGGGCCGTGACGGCGACCTCCATCACGTCGTTGTCGACGTTGTCGGCGATGTCGGACTTCGTAAGGACGACGACCGGCGTGGCCCCCGAGTCATAGGCCAGCACCAATTCGCGTTCGAGTCGGCGCTGCTTGGGTGGAGAGGACAACGCATGCACGAGGAAGACGACGTCGACATTGGCCGCCAGGGTGTCGGTCTGGCCGCGGGCACCCTCGAACGATGCTCGACGAACGAAGGCGGAAATACGGGGCAGCACCTCGGCGACGCGCTCGCCATCGGGTGAGATAACCACCCAGTCACCGACGGCCACCGGCGCGCCGATATTGCGGACACGCAGCAGTTCTCCGGCCCCGGTATCTATGGTTGACCAGCCGCGATCGAGCCTACGAACGCGGCCGACCGGCTCGGGAGAACCGAGCGATTTCCATGCGTCGTCGTAGGTATCGTTCCATCCCAAACGGGATCGGCCGGTGGTCACGGATGCAACCTACAACCCTTCTTCCTGAAGGCTCCATGAGGTTCTTTCGGATCTCATTTCTTCAGTCGCCTTGACAAAGACCCTGTCTTGCCGATTGCCTACCTCAGTAATGGCACGCCCACTCGTCATCGTTGAATCCCCGGCCAAGGCCAAGTCGATCGCCAAATTCCTTGGCGCCGGCTTCGACGTTCGCGCCTCGGTGGGACATGTCGCTGATCTTCCCTCCAAGGGTTTGGCGGTCGATGTGAACAACGGCTTCAAGCCGACCTACGAGCTAACCCTCCGGGGAAAAGACGTGGTCAAGGACCTCAAAGCCCTGTTGAAAGATGCCTCCGAGCTCTATCTGGCTACCGACGAGGACCGCGAAGGCGAATCGATCAGCTGGCACCTTTTGGAGCAGCTGAAGCCCAAGGTTCCGGTCAAGCGCATGGTGTTCCACGAGATCACCAAGACCGCCATAGAGCACGCCGTAGCCCATCCGCGGTCACTCGATTACGGCCTGGTCGACGCCGCCGAGACCCGCCGCATCCTCGACCGACTGTATGGCTATGAGGTGTCACCGGTTTTGTGGCGTCGAGTGAACCGCGGCCTGTCGGCGGGTCGCGTGCAGTCCCCCACCATCCGACTTGTTGTGCAACGCGAGCGTGACCGCATGGCATTTGTGGCGGCGGGCTATTGGGATATCGAAGCGGCCATCGCCACATCACCATCGTTCAACGCAACCCTGGTGGCCCTCGACGGCGTGAAGGTGGCCACCGGCAAGGATTTCGACAGCCAGGGCAAGCCTAAGCAGAACGTCACCGTCGTCACCGAGGAACGCGCCCGAGCGTTGGCTTCGGGTCTATCGGCCAAGGCGTTTGACGTGCGTTCGGTGGAGGAAAAGCCCTATCGATCCTCCCCGAAGGCTCCGTTCATGACCTCGACGCTGCAGCAGGAAGGCGGCCGAAAGCTGCGCCTGTCGGCGAGTCAGGTGATGCGGGTAGCCCAAGGTCTGTACGAGCGGGGTTTCATCACCTATATGCGTACGGACAACGTCGTGTTATCCGAAGAAGCGCTGTCGGAGGCCCGCAGCACCGTGCGGTCGACCTACGGCGAAAAGTTCTTGGCACCAGGTGTGCGAACGTATGCCACCAAAATCAAGAACGCCCAGGAAGCCCACGAGGCGATCCGCCCGACCACGCCGTTCCGTTCACCGGAGTCGGTCGCCTCGGAGCTGAACGGTCAAGAGCTCTCGTTGTATCGCCTCGTTTGGCAGCGCACGCTGGCCAGCCAGATGGCCGACGCCGTCGGAACCACTGTGTCAGTGCGTCTTGGCGCGGTCGCCTCCGACCGGACCGACTGCGAATTCTCGGCCTCGGGAACCACCATTACCTTCCCGGGTTACCGCCAGGTGTACGTCGAATCCTCCGACGACGACGCCGAGTCCGGTGAAAAAGAGGCACTGCTTCCCGCCCTTACCAAGGGCCAGACGGTATCGGCGCGGTCGCTGACCGCCAACGAACACCAGACCTCGGCTCCGGCGCGATTCACGGAAGCATCCATCATCAAACGCCTCGAAGAACTCGGTATCGGCCGCCCATCCACCTACGCCTCGATCATTACGACTGTGCTTGATCGAGGCTACGTGTGGAAGAAGGGCCAAGCCCTGGTGCCGACCTGGACGGCGTTCGCCGTCGTCGGTCTGATGGAGAAGCACTTCGACGACCTGGTCGACTACGAGTTCACCGCCCGCATGGAAGAAGACCTCGACGCCATTGCCCGTAACGAGAAGGCCAAGGCCGCATGGCTGCACTCGTTCTACTTCGGCAATGACACCGACAGCCACGGTCTGAAGCGCCTGGTAGAGGAGAACCTCGAAGGCATTGATGCCGCCGAGATCAACACGTTCCCCATCGGCCATGACCCCGAAGGCAACGACATCGTCGTGAAGCCGGGCAAATACGGCCCGTATGTGAAGCGGCTGGAAGATACTGCGAGCGTGCCCGACGACCTCTGCCCCGACGAACTTACCGTGGCCAAAGCGTTGGAACTGTTGGCCGCCCCCAAGAGTGACGTGGCCATCGGCGAACTCGATGGTCTGCCGGTATACGCCAAGAATGGTCGATTCGGCCCCTACGTACAGTGGGGCGACGCCGATCAGTACCCGGCCGGGGAAT
>JAYTVF010000453.1:0-10999 GCA_043744155.1 Acidimicrobiia bacterium
GTCATCCCAAGAGCCGCTATTTTGGCGTGGGCACGATTGCCGATGATCAGGTGAAGGATTACGCGCAACGAAAGGGTTGGGACATCTCAGAAGCCGAGAAGTGGTTGGCTCCTCTGCTGGATTCATAGCTGCGTACCTGTGCCCCCGACGGCATCGCCGTCTGAGGTGGTCCACATGAAGACACATTCCGTCTGCTTGGTGAGCAGCGTGTTCGCCCACTTGTCGGTGAGATGAAAGACGCTGACATCCTCATAATCGTCGGCCATGGTCAGTAATTCACGCGTTTGAGATAGCCACCATCGACGGCGAGGTTGACCCCGTTGAGGTGCCGGGCGCGGTCCGGCGGGATGGAGCCGGCCAATTAATCTCCTGACGTTACACGGTGCTGGCGTGTCAGGTGTCACGCGCTACCGGTCGGACACTACGTTGGTCTGATGCCCACTGAAATCCTTTACGAGGTTGCGGATCACATCGCGACGATCACGTTGAACCGCCCAGAACGGCTCAACGCCTTCACAACCACGATGATGCATGAGTTGAT
Source organism: Acidimicrobiia bacterium (assembly GCA_043744155.1). Classification (GTDB taxonomy): domain Bacteria; phylum Actinomycetota; class Acidimicrobiia; order Acidimicrobiales; family Ilumatobacteraceae; genus JANMCE01. The sequence continues at coordinate 542 of JAYTVF010000453.1, forward strand.
CGCGGCCTTCGACCAGGTGGATGCCGACGATGAGGTTCGGGTCGTGATCCTGACCGGAGCAGGCAGGGCCTTTTGCGCAGGGGCAGACCTCGGCGGTGGGGGGCGGACGTTCGAACGCGATGAAACCCACGCTGCATCCGAGCATCGCGATGGCGGGGGGCGCGTGAGTCTGCGCATTTTCGACTTGAAGAAGCCGATTATTGTGGCGATCAACGGCCCGGCGGTTGGCGTAGGCATCACCATGACGCTGCCAGCCGATATACGGATGGCGGCCCACGGGGCTCGCATCGGCTTCGTCTTCGCCACTCGTGGCATCGTGCCCGAGGCGTGCAGTAGCTGGTTCCTGCCGCGTTTGGTCGGCATCTCCAAAGCGATGGAATGGGTAGCAACCGCCCGCATCTTCCCGGCTGCCGAGGCGCTGGCAGGAGGTTTGGTACGCAGCCTGCATGGACCTGACGAACTCCTTCCGGCCGCGCGTGCCTTGGCGTCGGAGATCGCGGCGAACACTGCTCCGGTCAGTGTGGCCCTGGCCCGTCAGATGATGTGGCGGATGCTCGGCGCGTCCCACCCGATGGAAGCACACAGAATGGACAGCCTGGCTATGACTTATCGCGGCGCAAGCGCCGATGCACGCGAAGGTGTCAGCTCGTTCCTCGAAAAGCGCATTCCGTCGTACCCAGATCGCGTCTCGATCGACCTTCCCGACATCTTCCCAAACTGGGCTGAGCCGTCGTTTTCTCCCTAAATCTCGGCTCACCGTCGCGTTGGCGTGCAAACCAGGCGCTGGCACACATTGGTACGGACAAGGCGGGCGTCCCGTGCCAACATCTCGCGCAAGGCCGATATGGACGGCGATGGCGATGGCCTCGTGACTCCTACGCGAGATTGACGGCCGTTGGAGTCGTGGCGGGTGTGGCCGTGCGGCGGAGGCGTGACTTGAAAGCGACCAGACCAGCGATGATGCCAGCGGCTACCAGCGTGTCGACGACGAGAACCTTGCGGGCATCTTGGCGCACAAGTTCGCACGGCGGCCGCTGGTAGCGCAGGGGCGGTCGATTAGTCGGTTGTGCAATCAATGCCGGCAGCGCTCCAGCCACGGCTGAGGCCGAGAAGAGGCTTTTGCATGCCACCTTTTGCGAGACCATCTGCTGCGGTCGTGGAGGATTGGCGATCGTGGGGATCCAGTCGATGCCGACTGGCACCGTGTCACTCATTGGTCGACTTGCCCACCCGGCGATCAGTAGACCGTACAGCCCGAAGACGGCGGCAACGCCCAGCATCAGCTTCTTTGCCATCGATAGCTGTCGCATCTGCGTTGGCTGTCCTTTGGGTTGGAGATGTGCAGGGTACAGGGTGGAAGGCGAACCGCTCTACATTATGGCGGGTCACTATGGCGATCACTGGGTGCGAACGACCGTTGGGTGGCGGATCCTTCGCCGCGGGCTGACGATCACGTGGACCGCGGGCAACCGGGCCGTGATCGGCCGCTAAATCGACAGGGCCGCTCAGCGCGGAGGCGGCGGTTGCACGAGTTGGCCGCGCATCAGGCGCATGACCGCGCTAATAGCTACCACCAAAATGCGCTCCCGGGTGTCGGCCGAACTTGATGCAGGGGGACGGCCAAGACGGGATTTCGGCGCGACGGACATGTCGAGAAACAGTAACCGTACGCGGCGTCGGCCAACCGGCTTGTGTCGTGAAAGCCGTCTGCGAAAACAACGAGTACGGCAAACTTACCCGCGTGAGAAGACCATGTCGATCACGCACGATATCGACCGAGCCGCCGGGTACGGCAACGGTATGTGAGCTCCTCGAAAAGCCCGAGCTGGGCTAGCGCGGATCCAGCATAACGATCGGAATGATTCGGCTGGTCTTGGTTTGATAACCGGCATAGCCCGAATAGCGCGTCGTGATGGCTTGCCAGAGCTCGTTGCGCTCGTCACCTTCGACCAGCCGAGCTCGTACTTTTCGGGTTTTGCCCCGCAGTTCGATCTCGGCGTTGGGCTCGGTCAGCAGGTTCTTGTACCAGGCCGGGTCGCGATCGTCTCCACCAAATGACGCCACGATTACCACTTGATCGCCACGCTCCACGGGTGTCGTCAGCATGGTGACCCGCTTTTCGCCCGACTTTCGGCCGGTGGTCGTCAGCTTCAGCACAGGCATTTTTCCCGTGTTTCCTGCGATCTTCCCCTTGGAGAGGTCGTAGATCCCCCGGTGAAAGCGGGTAACGATCTTGAAGATGATGTCCTTCTTGGTGGCCATGCGAGTGAGGTTAGTGACGATGTCGGCCGGGCCCACGGTCAGCCCACCAGATGAGGGTGCGGGCACTTGCAGCGCCGCCTCATCCAATGGATTGAGGGGGTGGCGGCTCTGTGAGATACCCAGCGAGCGGGCTCGGCCGCCACGCCCGGCTCATTCAGCCAGAAGCGGTCGGGAGTCAACTGCAGATCGCCCGAACGTTGGAGTCCAGCAGCGAAGATGGCGCGGATGGCGGGCCAGCCGATCCCGAGCGGTGGGGGTGTCACTGTCAACGGCAGCCTTGGTACGGTCACCGTCGTCTCACTGCCGGCCAGATTCGTCTAACCTCCGCGTCGGGTTCGCCGACAAAGGGGTCGTATGTCCATACTCGAACACAGCGCACCAACTGAGTTCATCCGTCCGGATGGCAAGGAGAAGGTGACCGGTAGCGGCCGTTATACCGCGGATTTGACGCTCACGGGCCAGGCCGTGGCCAAGTTCCGATACGCCGACCACAGCCATGCCCGCATCCTGCGAGTCGACACGTCGAAGGCGCGCGCCCTTCCTGGGGTGTACGCAGTGATCACTCACGACGATGTCCCCGAGGTGAAGTACGGCGGCATGGTGCAGGACCGCTATCTCTTCGCCAAGGACGTTGTTCGCTTCGAAGGCGAGGTGATCGCGGCTGTCGCTGCTATGAGCGAGGACATCGCCAAACGAGCCGTCGCTCTTATCGACGTCGACTACGAGCCGTTGCCGGCGATCTCGAATTTCGTCGCGGCAATGGACCCGGATTCGGCCCTGGTGCACGAAGACTGGGAATCCGATTCGCGATCCGATGCACTGGGAAGCCACCGAAACACCCTTGGATACTCCACGATCGTGAAGGGTGACGCCGACGCTGCGATGGCCACGGCCGATTTCGTGGTGTCTGGTCGCTACACCACCGACGGAGTCAACGGTGTGCCGATCGAACCACACGCCATCTTGGCCCAATGGCAAGGTGACAAGGTGACGATCTGGACGTCGAGCCAGACTCCCTATGCCGCCCGGGCCGGTGTCGCCACCACCCTTGAGATCCCACAGTCGAGCGTGCGCATCGTAGTGCCACTGCTCGGTGGCGGGTTCGGCGCCAAGTGCGACTTCCACTTCGAAGCCCACATCGCTGCTCTCGCCCGTGCCGCCAAGCGGCCGGTGAAGCTGGTGTTCTCCCGCCACGAAGAGTTCTTCGCTATCGATCATCGCCGAGAAGGAATGCTGATCGAGCTGGAAACCGGCGTGATGGCTGACGGCACGCTCGTCGGCAGGAGAGCTCGATTAGTGCTCGATAAGGGCGCATACTGTGGCGAGGGTGGATTCTTCGCCCAAATGGCGGCCATGCACGCATGCGGTCCGTATGTCATCGAGAACATCTCGGTGCACTCGTTCCTGAACTACTCGAACAACCAACCGTCGTCATCCATCCGGGCCCCAACGGCCCCCCAGGTGTGCTGGGCGCTTGAACAACACATGGATGCCGTGGCTGCAGCCATCGGTATGGATGTCGTCGCTCTGCGCATGAAGACCTTGATCGAAAACGGGGCCGAAGGCCCCACGAAGCAAATCTTCGACAACGTGGCCATCAAGGAGAGCCTGGCCAAGGCCGTCGAGATGATCGGTTACGGCCAATCGTTACCCGCGGATGAAGCTATCGGCGTCTCATGCGGCTGGTGGCCGTGCTTCGCCGTCGAATCGGGCGCCTACGTCAACCTGAATCACGACGGCACGGCCACAATCATCACCGGAGCGCAGGAGAACGGCACCGGATCAGTCATGGCCATGCCGAGGTTCGTGGCCGAAGAACTCGGCCTGCGACCCGAAGATGTCTCGATCCTTTACCAGGACACTGACGCCGCCCCCTGGGATATGGGCTCCAGCGGATCGCAGACCACTTTCAACAGCGTGCGCGCTGTACTGGCGGCTGCTGGCGAAATTCGCGAGCAACTGCTCGACGCTGCGGCCAATCAACTCGAAGCTGCTCGCGAGGATCTAGAACTCGTCGACGGCTCGGTCAGCGTGAAGGGCACCCCGACTATCTCGGTGAGCATCGCGGATCTCGCCGCGGGTGGCACGTTCCACGGCAAAGGCTCAGGCCCGCTGCCGGCATCGCCTGAGGTTGATGCATCGGGTTGCGTCGGTCGGCTCGGCATCGAGTCTTTCCTGGCGCCACAAGTGTTCACGCACGCGGCTCGGGTCAAAGTCGATCGTGAAACGGGGGTGGTGCGCGTGTTACAGGTAGCTGCTGCGCATGATTCGGGGGCGGTGCTGAATCCGATGGGCGCCGACGGCCAGGTCTACGGCGGTGTGGTTATGGGTATCGGCCAGGCCCTCTCAGAAGGTACCGTGCTCGACGATGACGGGCGCCAACGCAATCCCCATCTGCTCGACTACAAGCTGGTGACTTGCGCAGACGCGCCGGCGATCGACATTGCCTGGGTGGGCTCGTTCACGCCTGATGCCGGGCCACGTGGCTCCAAGGGCATTGGCGAACCGCCTAGCGTGCCAACGGCCGGTGCCGTTGCGAACGCGATCGCCAAGGTCATCGGTGCCCCGGTGTGCCAGCTCCCCATGACCCCCGAGCGGGTCTGGACAACCATGCAGGAAGGTACGAAATGAGCAGCTTCACTGCTCCGAAAACGCTCGACGAGGTACTCACCGCACTCGCCGGCGGGGCTCGCCCGGTCGCTGGTGGTACCGACCTTGTCGTCGGTGCCCGTCAAGGCAAGAAGCCTCTGCCCGAGGCGATTGTCGCGATCCACCAACTCGACCAGCTCCGCGTGATGGCGCATGTCGCGCAGGGCACGCGGCTCGGGGCGCTCGTCAGCCATGAGGAAATCGTTGCTGATGAAACGATGCGCTTGGCGTATACGGCTCTGGTGGATGCCTCGGCCATCGTTGGGTCGCAGGCGACGCGTGCCCATGGCACCATCGGCGGCAACGTGATGAACGCCTCGCCAGCGATGGAGACCGGTGGACCGCTGATCTGCTTTGATGCATCGGTAGTGCTGTCGTCGACCTCGGGCACCCGGCGGGTGTCGGTCGAGGACCTCTTCGTTTCGCCCGGCAAGACGGTCGCCCGGCCCGACGAACTCCTGATAAACGTCGACTTGCCGCCCGTCGCCGACGGCACCGGGTCAAGCTATGTGCGCTTGGAGTATCGCCAGCAGATGGAGATCGCCATTGTCGGAGCCGCCGCCCTCGTCACGGTTGTCGACGGCACCATCACCGCGGCCCGGGTCACCATGACCGCGTTGTCTGCAACCATCCGTCGCATCCCGGCTGCCGAGGCCGCTCTGGTGGGCGCGCTCGCTGGTCGCGCCGCAGCCGAAGCAGCCGCGGCGGCCGTGGCCGAAGCCGCACTACCAATCAGCGATGTGCGAGCTTCGGCCGCGTACCGGCGGGCGATGGCCGCGGTGATCGCCCGGCGAGCCATCGAGGCCGCCATAACCCGTGCCACCGGTGGCACCGTCCCGATTCCCGCCAGCGCTGCGCTGCACGGCGCAAGCTGAGGAGCTGAACATGAAGAACCTGATTGAACTTACCGTCAACGCCATGGCGTACCCGGTCGAAATCGATGCCCACGCCACCCTGTTACGCACCGTGCGTGACGACCTCGGGCTGACGGGCAGCAAGGAGGGCTGCGACGACTCCGAATGTGGGGCATGCATGATGCTGCTCGACGGCAAACCCGTGAACTCGTGCTCGTACCTCACCATGCAGGCCGCTGGCCGGCCGATCATCACAGTCGAGGGTCTTGCCGACGGCCACGACCTCAGTCCACTGCAGCGGGCATTCCTCACAGCCGGGGGAGTGCAGTGTGGCTTCTGCACGCCCGGCATGCTCATCTCGGCAACCGCGCTGCTCGCCGCGAACCCGCACCCGACCGAGGCCGAAGTGCGTATCGGTCTGTCCGGAAATCTGTGTCGCTGCACCGGCTATGACGGCATCGTCAAGGCCGTGCTCATCGTCGCGGCGGCGCTCACCGACTAGTCCGACGGAGTCAGCGGTGCGCATGGTTCGCCTCAGCACCGACGCGGGCCCGGCGATCTCAACTCATCTACCGAAAATAACTCCATGATCTCGCGCCCCGCCGCATAGCCTGAGGGGCGATGCGACAGAACTTGATCAAAGAGGGCGACGAGCACCTGAAGTACGAGATTCGTGAGATCGTCGAGATCGCCAATCAGATCGTGCGCCTGGGTGTACCGATGATTTGGGAGAACATCGGTGACCCGGTGGCCAAGGGCGAGAAGCTTCCCGATTGGATGAAACAAGTCGTCAGCGAGGCCGCCCTCGATGATCGCGTCTACGCCTACTCGGCCACCAAGGGTGATTTGCAAGCCCGCCAGTTCGTGCTCGATCACTACAGCGACGCACGCATCTGTGGCGTCGATGACATCATCTTCTTTAATGGCCTTGGCGATGCCATCAACAAGATCTTCTCGACGCTGCGCACGACGGCGCGAGTAATCGGGCCGAACCCGACCTACCCGTCGCATGCCACCGCCGAGGCCATCCACCACGGGGGGCACCACCTCACCTATCCGTTGCAGCTCGATCACGGCGGGCGTATCGACCTGGTCGCGCTCGAGAACTCGGTCCGTGAGCACGAGGACATCGTGGGAATCCTGGTCATCAGCCCCAACAACCCACTGGGGGTGGCGCATCCGAAGGAAGATCTGATGGAGGTCGTGCGCATCGCCCGTCAGAACAACTGCTTCTTGCTGTTCGACGAGATCTATCAGAACCTGGTGTTCGACAAATCGAAGATCGTGCGCCTGGCTGACATCATCGGCGACGTGCCCGGTATCTCGATGAAGGGCGTGTCGAAGGAGATTCCCTGGCCCGGCGGTCGGTGCGGATGGATCGAGATCTACAACGCCGACCGGGACGAGAACTTCCGGGGTTACATCAACACCATTGTGGTGTCCAAGATGCTCGAAGTGTGTTCCACCACACTGCCCCAGATCGTTTTCCCCCGCATTGTGCAGCATCCAGAGTTTGCCGACTTCCTGGCTGCCCGACTCGACAAATACCGCCGCCGGATGGAACTGGCCCTCAAGATCTTCGATGGTTGCGAAGTGTTGAAGCCCGTCGTGCCTGATGGGGTGTTCTACCTGACCATCACGGTCGATACCCACAAGTTCCCACGCACGACGCAGCTGAAGTCAGGCACCCAGGAGGCGCGTGACCATCTCGACCTACTCGAATCGAAGAACGAACTGGCCAAGGACAAGCTGTTCGCATACGAACTGATGGGCTCCGAAGGCGTCTGCGTCGTGCCCCTTTCCGGCTTCTCGTCGCCTGTTACCGGCTTCCGCATGACGCTGTTAGAAGAGGACGAGGCCCTGTTCGAGGAAACCTGCCATCGCATCCGCCGCGGTGCAGAGGCCTTCTTCATAGCCTAAGCTTCTGACGCCCTTGGTTCTTGCTTGCGGCTCGCACGCCGTCCCGAAACCCGGTGGCCTGGCCCAAAGGTGTTCTAGATGCCGCCGGTTTTCACGCGGGTGACGACATCAGCCCACCGAGCGCGGGTCTCGGCGGTGCCGTCGAACACGCCTTGAGCGGCGTACGGGAAGACGCGCTCGACGACGCCGTCGTAGCGTTCGATCAGCGCGCCTGGAAGGTCGTCCCAGGTGGAGGTGATAGCGAACATGTCGAGCATTTCGTCAGTGATTGTGGCGTCGAGCGCTTCAAAGTCCTTGCGGGCCATACAGCGGCGCAAGCTCTCCCCGACGCCTTGGAAGCCGCTCTGCTCGAACACCACGTCGTAAGTGGGTGTGGTGCCGTAGAACGCCAGCTGGCGCCTTACCGAGGCTCGTTGCGGTGACAGCGTCGCCTCGTCGTCACCCAACATCATGAACACGGGGCAGGCCAGCGCGATGTCGTCAACCGATCGGCCCGAGCGGGCGGCACCCTCGGCAATTGCTGGCTTCAGGAAGTTCTGCAGGTAGTCGCGGCTATGCAGCGGGTGCACGTGGAATCCGTCGCATACCTCGCCAGCCATGATGGCCAGGTTCCTGTTGACGCCAGCGACGTAGATCGGGATGTTCGGATGCGCGATAGGGCCGGCCGAGAAGAAGTCGGTCAGGAGCGTATGGGTGTAAAAGTCCCCTCTGAACGAGAGCTTCTCCTCACCTTGGAACGCCCGGAAGATGGCCCGCAACGCCGCGATGTACTCCTTGATGCGGGGGACGGGACGGTCGAATTCGGCCGAGAACCGGCGTTCGATATGAGCCCGCACCTGCGTGCCTAAGCCGAGCATGAAGCGGCCGTTCGAAGCCGCCGCGAGGTCCCAAGCGATCTGTGCGGTCACCATTGGGCTGCGCGGGAAGGCTAAGGACACCGACGTGCCCAGCAGCATCCTTTCGCAGTGTTGTGAGGCGACGGCGATGCTGAGATACGGGTTGTGCTTGGCCTCGGGGAACCACATCGCATCGAAACCGACCGCCTCAGCCTGGCGAGCCGCATCGGCCGTCTTGGCGATGGGAGCGTCAAAGTTGTAAACGTCGACCGAAAGCATGGGTTAGCTTTCCCCTGATTCCGATGGTTGGCGAAGCATCAGCGCAGACCGCTCGCAGCTACCGACGATCTCGCCGTGCTGGTTGAATGCACGATGTTCGAACACCACGATGCCATTGTCGGGCCGAGACGAGCTGTCTCGAAGCGACCGCACTTCGCTCTCGACCCGCACCGTATCGCCGTGGAAAAGCGGTCGGGGGAACCGCACCTTGTCCCAGCCGAGGTTCGCCACCGTAGTGCCGAGTGTCGTTTCTCCCACAGAGATACCGACCATGAGGCCGAGTGTGAACGCGCTGTTCACAATGCGCTGGCCGAATTCGGTGCCCTTGCAGTACTCCTCATCGAGGTGCAGTGCCGCGGGGTTATGGGTCAGCGCACTGAAGAACACGTTGTCGGCCTCGGTGACGGTACGGCGGATCGGATGGCGAAACTGCTGTCCGATCGTGAACTGCTCGAAATAGAGGCCGGCCATGATCGTCCTTAGGGTGTCGACGGCCGCGCCAGAAGGCGCTCCGCTTGGATGAGGTGCGGACGGTCGAGCATGGTGCCATCGAGTTGCACGGCACCCGCCCCCGGGTTTTCTGCAAAGGCGGCCACGATGGCTCGCGCATGGGCGACCTCATCCGGCGACGCCCCGAAGTGCTCGTTGATGATCGCTACCTGTGCCGGATGGATGGCGAGGCGACCGGTGAACCCCTGTCGACGGGCAAGGATCGTGGATGCGATTAGGGCCGCGTCGTCTCGGAAGTCGGCCTGCAAGGTGTCGATCGGTTGTACCTGTGCGGCGCGGGCGGCGAAGAGGCAGAGCGATCGGGCCAGGCGATAGGGGTCATCCCAAGCTCCGTCGGGCGCCTTGTTGGTAGACGCACCGAGCGCGGTGGAGAGATCTTCGGCGCCCCATGTGCAGGCTCGAAGGCGGGGGGAGACGCCGGCCAAGTCACCAAGACGAAACATCATTTCGGGTGTTTCGGTGGCGACCACCATGATGCCGACCGATCCGGCCACCATCTCGGCGCGGGCCTCGAGCGCGGTGAGGTAGTGGCACAGCGTTGCCACGTCGGACGCACGTCGGATCTTTGGGAGGACGACACCGATCAATCCGGGCACTATCACCGCTGCGAGATCGGTAATGGCCTCTGGCGTATCGAGCGGGTTTATTCGTACCCAATATTGGGTGCCAGTCGGTCGGGATTCGCTCAACACATTGGCCGTCTCGGGTCCGCCTGGTACGCACCGAGGGACCATCTGGGCGTGCTCGGCCACAGCGGAGCTTCCCAACACTTGGGCGACCAACGAGCGCGCCGCCGGACGACGCTCGGCTGCGACCGCATCCTCTAAGTCGAAAATGATGGCGTCGGCTCCAACGGTGGTCGCCTTCGCGATCTTTCGTTGATCATCACCCGGCACGAAGAGCCAAGATCGGTTCTCAGGGTGCATGAGGGAGACCCCGGCTACGACGCCAGAAGTTGGGCGCGAAGGTCTTTCTTGAGGAACTTACCGCTGGCGTTGCGGGGGAGGGGCTGGTCGAGAAACATCGCTCGGCTGGGTATCTTGTGCTTGGCGATGCGCCCGTTGAGGAAGCCCTGCAATTCTTCCAACGTGAGCGATTGACCGGGTCGTAACACGATAGCGGTGGCGACTTCTTCGCCAAGGCGCTCA
>JAYTVF010000454.1:0-3216 GCA_043744155.1 Acidimicrobiia bacterium
TGAGATGTCGGGGCGACTTCTTCGCGAGATTGTGCCCGGCATCACCGCGGTGCCTGGTGGTGTATCAACCGCAATCGGCACCCGGAACCGTCTCGTCGCTCTGGTGCAACCCGCCAAGGCCGACTCCTGGATAGACCTCGCCGACTTCAGGATCAGCGATATCCGGAACTGGCGGGGTGCCGGCGCGAGCGTCATAACAAGTCTGATCTGTCTTGCGATACGTTCCGCATTGGCGCACTACGCGCCAGCGACCTTTGGCAGCACACACGCCAATCTGTTCGACTTACCACGCTCAGACCTCGCTCAGGCTGCCGACCGTGTCCTTGCCGCAGTCACAGACCCGCGAAGCCGCGCCATCTTCGAGTATCAGGACCTCCGTGTTGATCTGGTTTCGGGTCACCTGTCCTCCTCGGAGGTCGCCGACATGGTCGGTGCTGGTGTCGTGAATGGTCGCAAACTTCGTTCCAAAGCCCGCAACGCCGTCGTTGAGGCCGCAGCCGGAGAACCGCTCCTTCAAACGGCCGCGGCGAACGTTCAAGAAACCCTTGGCACTGCCGTCACTCTGGAGCAGGCGGCAAGCGTGCTGTCGCATGCTTTTGGTCGGGATCACGTGAATGTCGTGGGCGAGGCGGGTGGCATCGGTGATCCGGCCGGTCAGCTGCTGGTATGGCTTGCTGGCCCATATCGCCCCATTCCCGGCTTTCCTGGCTGGCTTTCGACCAACCATGCACGCCTGGTGGAAGAAACGACCGCGTTGTTGCGCGACAGCGGCGGCGTACACGATCACCTCAGCCTGATCGGCGATCTTACTGCTCGGGGTCTTACAGACGTCTCCGCCGAGGCATGGCTCGCAGCGCAACCGGCCCAGTTCATCCACGGGGCGGTCGTTTACCTGCTCGGTAGCGTCGCGGTTGTGGCTGAACGACTTTTGGAAGCCGCCGGACAGGCGCTGTCCACCGCCGAACTCACGCAGGCCATCCCGTCGGCCACGTTGCCGGTTGTCGTCGGCGAGCTTCGCCGATCATCACGGTTCGTGGAGACGGCTCCGGGCTGCTGGGAATTGGCGGACTGGGGTGGGACGCTGCACGACTATCGGGTGCGGTTCACCATCGAGATGTCCGCCGCGGTTATCGCTGGATCGAGCCAAGCAGTAGATCCCACTATCGCAGAGCTACTCGGACTCTCATGTGGCGTGCCGCGGCGGTTCCCGACGCGTTTTGGGCCGCTCACCATTGGGTGCGACAACGGTCAGGTCACGTGCGGCTCGGTGCGCCCTCTCGCACTGGCATGCGGCGCCGCTCTGGGTGATCGGCTCGAATTCGCCATCTATCCTCGTTCAGGTGCGGTCGAGGTCGACATTGTGCGAGATCCATCATCTTCCTTGTTTCCTGACCCGGTATGACAAGCTTGCTCTCTTCCCCCACATTTATCGTCCGGAGTCGCCGCCGTGGAATCCATCGGGCTTGAAGATGCCCTCACTCTGTTCGAGCGGGATGCTGCCAGTGCGGTGAAGGCGTTGAGCGCGGCGTTACGGGAAGTGAAGAAGCTGCAGGCCGCGGCCGCAGTCGGCGACCTGCGCGCCCTCCGCAACGGGACCGACGCCTCGGTAAAACTGGCCGATCAAGCCTCAACCGTCGTGCAAGACCTACGAGACGGCTGGCGGTTCGATGAGAGCACCCATTTCGAGTCCGGCGGGTTCGCCAAAGAAGTGCTCGCCGTGGCCGAGAGCGAAGGGCTCTTAGCGTTCGAGTCCGACGAGAGGCTTCTGTCCTATCCGGTGATCGTGCAGATCGTGTCGACCGATGCGTCGGTGGTGATCGACAAGGTCCGGGACCGTCGCGTCCGACCGACCGTGCTGGTGCGCACGTTGAAAGCATTACAGCAGCGCCCGCCCCGATTTAAGGCTGATGCGTTCCTCGAAACACTCGCCAACGGTTATGACCTGGTCGTGGCGTCCGAGAGCCTCCGTTCCGGCAGTGTTGCCAAGATTCTCGATGTGTACGCGGTGCTGACCTTGATGCCGGGTTCAGCACGGGAGTACACCAAGCAGGAATTCGCCCGCGACCTGTACTTGCTCGATCAGTCGGGCGTGACCACGACGAAATCGGGCCGGACGATAGCGTTTTCGGCCAGCGCGCTGACCCGTTCGGGCGGTGCGTTGCACACTGTGACACGCAACGGCGAACCCAAGGTGTATGCCGGCGTGACGTTCGCAAGTCCGACCGCATGATCACCAGCGAGTACGCCGGTTTCCTTGGCAGCGACTATTTGGCCGGCTACGTAACGAACGGCGGCGCCGCGGTGAAGTTCGTCGTACCGGCCGACGATGACGACGCTCACGCGTTCAGTTCGGAGCTGTTACTGGTGGCAGCAACAAACCGCTTTCTTTCGGTTCGGGTCGACGCCGTGACCACCCGCGTCCATTTGATGGATCAAGTGTTCTTCGACATCGCTCGCCAAATCGACTGGCGGGCGCTCGCCCGCCGTGCCGTCAGCGACACGGTCACCGCTGCTGGTTACCCGCCGTCGGGGCTTGCACCGCCCGGAAACCCTGACGGCCTTCCCGACCCGTTAGCTATCGACCAACTCGCCTCCCGCCATCATGTTGACGTCGCAGAGTTGTCGCGTGACCTGAACCGCGAGTTGCAGCAGCGCATCATGCGTGACTACCAGATGACCTTGGAGTTCCGAGTGGCGATGCTTCGCCTCTGCCAGGCCGAACTTGCTACCGGGCAGGTGACCGAGACCGAACGTGACGCCGTGATCTCGTGGCTGTCGGGCGAGCTGCGGCAAATGTCGATCCTGCGGTCGGCCATGATTTTTCGTCGAGTCGGCCGCCATAACGCCCGGCCGCTCTTGTTCTCACTCGCCCATTGGCTCCACACCTGCGGGTGGGCCGGGCTCGTCGTCGAAGTCGACATTCGTCGGCTCGGGTTCGCCCGACGACCACTTCCTGACGAACGCCACGGCCTCTACTACACCAAAGCGGCGCTCCTGGATGCCTATGAATTGCTCCGACAGTTGGTTGATAACACCGATGACCTTGCCCATTGCACGGTCGTGGTGACGTGTGCTCCCGAATTCTTGACCGATGAGACACGTGGCGTCGGTGCCTATCAGGCGTTGAAGCTTCGGGTTCACCACGAAGTCCGCGACCGCACCCGCGAGAACCCGTTCGCGTCGCTGGCACGACTGGAGAACCCATGACCATCACCA
>JAYTVF010000455.1:0-3194 GCA_043744155.1 Acidimicrobiia bacterium
GCCGACCTGTCGAGCAGCGTGCCCTTGCTGGGAGCGGCCCTCGAGGTCTGCGCGGGCCTTGTAGTCAATATCGAGATCAAGAATGAGCCGGGTGAGCCCGACTTTGACGCCACCGAGATGGTGGCCGCATCGGTGGTGGCGTTGCTGCGCGAGCGCGCCGGTGCTGATCGTGTGCTGATCTCGTCCTTTCATCTTCCCACCATTGATCGGGTGCGGGAGCTGGATCCATCGCTCCCGACGGCATGGCTGGTCGAGGCGGTTCGCGCCGATACCGTCGACATCTTGCTGGCGCATGGGCATCAGGTGTTGCATCCGTGGGTGAGAAGGGTCACACGAGATCTCATCCGAACGTGTCACCAACGTTCGGTCAGCGTGAACACATGGACATGCGATGACCCCATGCGCATGGCCGAATTGATCACCTGGGGTATCGACGGCATTTGTACGAATGTGCCCGACGTGGCCGTCGAAGCGGTTCGTTCAGGCCGGTAACACCAGGCGCACGACGTTGGGCTCCCAACGGAACACCAGCCGAGAGGTCTCGCCCAAATAGTCGCCGTCGAGCTGATACGGAAAGGGCACCGGCGATTCGATGGTCAAGGCGCGCACTCCGTCGTGCGTCACCACAGCCCGGCCACGCACGCCGCCACCGAGCAGCGTCCGGCCCAAGGCGGTCAACACGCCGAGCAGAGGAAGTCGGGGAAAGGTGACCACTGAGAGCGCCGCGTTCAGTGTGGCGGCCGGCGCCAGGTCGAGTGGGCGGTTCCCCAAAAAGGTGTACGGGTTTGTATTCAGCACCACCGTAAAGGATCCCGGGGACGATTGATCGTCCAGCATGACGCTGAAGTGCGGCCTTTTCCGATCATAGGTCCGAAAAAACGTCTTCAATCCGGCGTAGATGAAGAGTGGGTGGCCTAGCCATCGCTTGATGGTCGATCGACGTTCAACCGCAGCCACGACTGCCGCATCGAAGCCCACGCCGGTATGGAAACAGAAGTAGCGCCCATTGACGTTGCCCAGACCGATCGGGATTGTCGTGCCAGCGCGAAGGCCTGCGGCGATCTGTTGAGCGGCCGCTACCGGGTCGTTCTCCATACCAATGGTACGAGCGAAGACGTTGGTCGAGCCGCCGGGAAGCACCGCCAGAGCCGTCGTGCTACCTGCGAGCCCGTTGGCGACCTCATTCAATGTGCCGTCGCCGCCGAGCGCGACCACGACGTCGAAGCCGCGCATGGCAGCATCCTGAGCGAAGCGGGTGGCGTGCCCTCGCCGGTTGGTTTCCTTGAGGGTGACCTCGTGGCCGTCGTCACAGAGGATCTCCTCGATCAGCACGCGGTTACGAGCCGTGACTGAGGAAGCGAATGAATTCACCACCAGCAGCAAGTTCATAGTGCCGAAAGGCTAGTTGCTTCGGCTGAGTTCTCAGAAGAGGATGGGAACCACATCATTCGGCAAGCGCCGAACGCAGCAGTACGAAGGAGACGGAAACGTGAGCAGGGTTGTTGTCATGGGACAGGGGTACGTCGGTTTGCCGATGGCGATGCGAGCCGTTGAGGTCGGGCACATCGTGGTGGGCTACGAGCCGGATCAGAACCGTCTGGCAGCCCTACAATCCGGCGCATCCTACGTCGAGGATGTATCGAGCGAATCGTTGCAAGCGGCACTCGCGTCAGGGCGCTACATCGCCACTGCCAACGCCGACGACCTGGCTGGCTTTGATGTCGCGGTCGTTTCGGTGCCGACTCCACTGCGTGAGCACGCCCCCGACCTCGCCTTCGTGCGGTCGGCCAGCGAGCTTCTCGGGCCGCATACGTCGGCGGGAAGTTGTGTCATTCTCGAGTCGACCACGTATCCGGGTACCACCGAAGAGATCATGGTGCCGATTCTCGAGAGCCTCAGCGGCCTCAAAGCTGGCCCCGACTTCTTCGTCGGCTACAGCCCCGAGCGCATCGACCCGGGTAACAAGACGTGGGATTTCGTCACGACCCCCAAGATCGTGTCTGGCATGGATAGCGAATCGCTGCGCGTCGTGAAGGAGTTCTACGACACCATCGTCAACCGCACGGTGGTCGTGCCGGGCACCCGTGAAGCCGAGATGGCCAAGGTGGTCGAAAACACCTTCCGCCACGTCAACATCGCCCTCGTGAACGAACTGGCCATCTTCGCCAACGACCTCGGCATCGACCTGTGGTCTGTGCTCGACGCGTGCGAGACCAAGCCATTCGGCTACATGCGTTTCAGTCCTGGCCCTGGCGTGGGCGGGCATTGCTTGCCGATCGACCCGTCGTATCTGTCGTGGCATGTCAAGAACTCACTCGGTCACAATTTCCGCTTCGTCGAACTGGCCAACGATGTGAATGAGCACATGCCCGAATACGTCGTTCGCCGCCTCACCTCGCACCTCAACGATCGCGAACGTTCGATCAAGGGCAGTACGTTCTTGCTGCTTGGCTTGGCCTACAAGAAGAATACCGGTGATGCCCGTGAGTCACCGGCCATTCATGTGGCTGAGCAGCTGCACCGCCTGGGCGGCAAGGTGCGCGCCGTCGATCCCTTGGTCGAGGTGTATCAGGTGCCGTCGTTTGTAGAGCGCGCGGAGCTTTCACAAGCTGAGATCGACGCCGCCGATGTCATCGTTTTGCTCACCGATCATGATGCCATCGACCTCAGTCTTTTGTCCGGCTCGCTTCACAAGGTGTTCGATACGCGCAACCATGCGCTGTTGGCCGGTGCTGAACGAATCTAGGTCGAACGGCGCGTTCTCGCCTGATAGCGCAGTATGGCCGGGGTCACTCGTGACCTCGGCTTTTCACTTGACCCGCGGGTCAGGCAGACTGCAACGATGAATATCGTCGTCTGCGTGAAGCAGATCCCGGACCCGAGTGCGCCGGGCTCGCTGGATCCGTCATCCAACACCTTGAAGCGGGATAGCAAGCTGATTCTGGACGAATCGGATAGCTATGGCGTCGAGATGGCCCTGCAGTTGGTAGCTGCCGCCGGTTCGGGCGAGGTCGCCCTCGTATCGATGGCACCCAACGGTGAGGTTTCCGGCCTGCGGACCGCCCTGGCCATGGGCGCAGCCCGAGGCATTTTGGTCTCAGATCCAGCCTTGCAGGGTTCGGACGCCCTCACGACGGCCAAGGTGTTGGCTGCTGCAGTCACTCGACTGGGAGGTGCCGACCTGATCATTGCTG
>JAYTVF010000456.1:0-3188 GCA_043744155.1 Acidimicrobiia bacterium
GGTCTGCCCGATTCAAAGGTGCATTCGCCGTCGGCCAGCAGCACCAACGCCATCCACGGCACCTTGCGCAGTGGGCTGGTCGACGGCATCGACACTGCCTTGCCATCGAGTTCGCGCTCCCATGGCAGCGTGCGGCGCTTCAACACGATCTGGGGCAGGCGCGAGCTGAACGCGCCCTGCGACGCATTGGGCGGAAAGGTGGACAGCACCTGGTCGGGGGGCAACAGGAAGCGCGGCGCGGTGACCTCGATGTGATAGTCGAGCGGATCGATGTCGACGTCGAGTACGCCGCCTGGGTTCACGGTTTGGGCGTCGCCATGGATGTGCTGGCGCACTTCAACCACATAAGGGCCGGCGGGAAGATCGGGAATGGCGTTGCTGTGGAGCACGAACTTGCCCGGGGTGACAGTCACGGCCGAACCTCCTGGCGGTCGATGGCGTTGCTGTGGAGCACGAACCTGCCTGGGGTGACAGTCACGGCCGAACCTCTTCGAAGTCGTCTTGTTGCGGGCCGTTGCCGGGCGCAAGCCACCGAATGTGGGTGACACCCTGGCTGTCGGCGACCAGGTTGGCGAGCAGGCCGTCGAAGCCTCGCCTCGCCAGTTGACGGGCCAGTTCGTCGGCCGCTACCGGCGCACCCAGTACGCCCGACAGGTGGGTGTGCTCCCCGCTGGCCACGGTAACTTGCACCGGTAACGGTCGGCCGCTCACATCCCGGTCCGGGACGACGGCATAGACGCCAAAGGTACCCGAGCCCGAGACCACGATGTGCGCTGGCACCGGCTCACCATCGGCGCCGAGGGTGCGAGTGGCGCCGACCAGGCCCAGTTCGAGACCGTCGGCCCGCCCATCTCCGGTGGGATCGGCCTCCTCCAACGCCACCGCAATGGCGGTAACCCCGGCCGGCAAGGCGGTCGTGGTGACCGAGTAGCCGGCTACCGCAACGCCGGCAGTCGTGAACGCAACGGTCACTTCCTGACCACCGCGTCGGGTGCGCAGGGCGGTACTCCACAGGGTCGCGCCAGGGGCTGCAACAGCGAAGGCGCCGATCTGGGCCACACGAGTGGTGCTGTGCCAACCGGCCAGCCCGTCGAGTGTCCCTCCGCCGCCCAGCACCATCACGGTACGGGTCTTGAGCGGCAAAACCACGAAACCCTTTCGTACCCGAACATCGCGAACGACGGCGCCGACCGTGTCGAGGGCGATGACCCGAGCCGGCAAACCTCCGGCCACTTCCAGGCTGTGGCGCTGGTCGGCAATGTCGTTGTCGGCGTTGGCGAAGGTGAACACCGTGGCCTCGCCCGGCAGCAGGTCGAACCCGTCGGAGGAAAGGGTGAGGGTGAGGGCGTCGAGGCGATTGGCGACGAAAGGCCGTTGACCAGGTTGGCGACGAAGCTCGCCACCGGTACCGGCCCGTCCGGTAAAGGTGGTAGTACCGCCGATCACGGTCGAGCCCGTCGACTGACCCGATGTATCGCCGATCACGGTCGAGCCCGTCGACTGACCCGATGTATCGCCGATCACGGTCGAGCCCGTCGACTGACCCGATGTACCGGTGATCACGGTCGAGCCCGTCGACTGACCCGGAGTACCGGTGAGCACCAAGCGGGCTGCGACGCGCACATCGTCGGCCGCCAGTACGTCGGCGATCCGACGCGGCGTGACCCGGGTTACGTCGCCGGCCTGGGAAACGGTCGTGCGCTGCGGCGCGGTGACCGCCCGGCTCGGTGTGGATGTCAGCAGCGCATCGACCCTCGGCGCCACCGGCACCAGATCGGGGTCCACCGGTCCATCGGGTGGCGGCCGCTGCGCCACGGCGGTGAACGGTGGTGGGTCGGTAGCCATGGCAAAGGTGAGTGGCAAAAGCTGCGGCGGTGCAGCTCGACCGTTACGAAACGACAACGCCCCGAGCGGCGTGAAGTGTGAGCCCTTGGCCCCGGCTACCAGCCACTGGTGCGCCTGCGCCAGTACGTCGAATGAGGCGTTTGGCATGGCGGCCGCCAACGCCGCCGCGTCGGTGACGTCGCTGGCGCGTTCGGATCGCACCGCGTGTTCGGCCAGGAACGGCAGTTGGTGGCGCTTGCCGACCTCAACCTGGTGGTAGTCGATCGGCACGGTACCGGGGGCAATGGCCGGCGCCCCGATGAGGGTCACCGAGTTGCCGCTCAGAACCGTCTCGCCGGTCGGCACCCGTTTGTCGCTCGGGTTCGGTCCCCATACCCCTTTGGGGAAGGCGCCGGTCACCACGAACGCATCGAGGTTGGCGACATGGTTGGTGCTGTCGACCCGGTTGATGATGCCGATGCGCAACGATGATTTCACCGATGCCCGGTGCATCGGGCCGATCGCCAGCGGCTGGCCACCCGGTACGGGTATCGAGACGTTCGTGATCACCTCTGAGGCGGCGGCCGACGTGGTCACCACCAGTACGAACTCGGGCAGGATCAATACCGGGTCACTGGCGCTGGCACCGGTTGGGGGTTTGTTGGCCGTCGCCGGATTCGGCGGCAACTGGCCTTTGCCGACGATGGCGGTCAGCACCCGGGCCCCGTCTTGGCGCAGGTATTTGTCGTAGAACGCACCCCATTCGAGCACCGGCGTCGACTTGTCGCCCTCATCCCCGAACGAGATGGTGGCACTCGCAACACCAAGGTCGATGGTGGCCCGACCGTGGAAATCTGGCCCGGCCAGATACACATCGGCGTGCAGGTGGATGCTGATGGTGATGCGGATGTGACCGAACCAGCCGAGGTCGATATCGATGGTGATACCGGCGCCGAGTTCGGCGTAGGCAGTGACCTCGAAATGGAACGGGTCGAAGTAGATGATGCCGTCAGCCCCGAGCCGCAGATAGGCCCACAGCGGCCCGAGGGTGAGCGACGCCTCGAATCGGGTGCCCGCCATGATGGCTTCTGAGGTGAGAGCGAAGTAGCTCTCGCCCTTTATCACCAACACGCTGCCGATACTCCAGACGAAGCCGAGTCTGGGTACCACCGGGTAACCCTTGCGTTGGAACGAGGGGTGGTATCCGCCGAGCGTGAGCACGAATTCACCCGCGCCAGGCCCACCGTTGGGCTGATTCTTGAACCACATCACGTAGGCAAATCCGCCCGTGAGACGGCAGTCAGGGGTGAGTAGCCACGAGTTGTCAGTGAGTTGCGCTTGTATCCACAGCACACCGTCGCGGG
>JAYTVF010000457.1:0-3180 GCA_043744155.1 Acidimicrobiia bacterium
ATGGTCAACAAGAAAAGCACGGCGCCCAGCGCACCCCACACCACGAACGTCACGGCGTTACCACCGGCGAACTGTCGGATGCGGAAAATTGCCATCGGCACCATCGGCGCCCGTTGCCGGCGTTCGATCAGTGGGAATGACACCAGCATCACCACGCCGACGACGCCGAGGACCGTCACCACGCCCGTCCATCCGTGGCGCGGTTGCTCGATGAGGGCATAGACGACGCCAGCGAGGCCGAGGGTTAAGGTAACCGCCCCTGCGACATCCAACCGTCCCGAGGTGTTCCCGAGCGATTCGGGCACAAATCGGCGCGCCAGAACCACGGCCCCGACAGCCAGCGGCACGTTGATGAGGAACACCCAACGCCACGAAACCGAATCGATCAACCACCCGCCTAAAAAGGGTCCGACGGCGCTGGCAACCCCGGTCATTCCGGTCCATCGTCCAATTGCAGCGCCTCGATCATCGGGACGGATCGAGGCCGAGATCAGCGCCAAACTTCCCGGCACCAGTGCGGCGGCCGCTACCCCCTGGGCGAGTCGGGCCACGATCAACACCGCAAGCGATGGCGCCAGACCACATCCGAGCGACGCCACGGAGAACGCCACCACCCCGAAGACGAAGAGCCGGCGGCGGCCAAACCGGTCGCCCAGCGAACCTCCCAATACCAGCAGCGAACCGAGCACCAAGAGGTAACTGGTGACCACCCACTGCAACCCGAAAAACGACGCGTGAAACGTCCGCCCGATGGCAGGCAGAGCGGCATTGACGACCGTCGCGTCCAGGAATGCAATGCCCGACCCAAGGGCAGTCGCCCCGATCAGCCCACGCCCCGCGGACGAGCGAAGTCTGACATCGGGCATTCGAGCATGGTAACGCTGACCTCGGCAACGGTCACGCCCGGAGACCCCCAGGCGCTGCACTCAGGTACCTACTGGCACTGGCACTGGCACTGCTACGGCCACTGCCAGGCCTGTTGCCCGACTCGTCAGGCCCTAGTCGTTCCGGACGGCCGCAGTTGCGCTGGCAGGTAAGGCTGAAAGAAATCTGGCCGTTGACATCAGAAATCCAGGCCGAGCCGGGCAGACTCATCCTATGGACGCTTTGCGAAGCACCGTGGCCGACGCCATCCGCTCTCGGGTGGCTGGGCCCGACCGCAACGAGCGCTCAGCCGAGTTGTTTACCCAGCCCGGACCGCGCTGGTTCGCCGCCGACCGCCCCATCCGCAAGGTGCACAGTGACACCAGCATGTTCATCGGCGGGCTTCGGGCCATCCTGCTGCAAAGCCTGCATCCCGTGGCGATGAGCGGCGTGGCCCAGCACAGCGACTATCGACACGACCCGTGGGGACGCCTCCAGCGCACCGCCGACTTCCTGGCCGCCACAACCTTCGGTCCCGCCACCGAGGCCCAGCGAGCAGTCGAGGTGGTACATCGCGTCCACGAATATGTCACCGGTACCACGTCGGCTGGCGTCGCCTACCGCGCCAATGATCCGCACCTGTTGGCCTGGGTACACGCCTGCGAGGTCGAGAGTTTTCTCGTGGCCTATCGACGCTATGGCGCGTCCACCTTGAGCTCGACCGAGGAGGACAACTACGTGTCCGACATGGCGGTCATCGCCGACGCCCTCGGGGCCGAGCATCCGCCGCAAACGGTGGAGGAACTGCGACGCACATTGCGCCGATTCCAACCCGAGTTGCGCACGATCCCTCAAGCTCGCGAGGCGGCCCGGTTCATTCTCTTCCCGCCGTTAGCTCCCGTTGCCCTGCCGTTCTACGGCAGCCTTACTGCCGCTGCTGTCTCACTGTTGCCGTGGTGGGCCCGCCTGTCACTGCGCTTGCCGTTCACTCCAGTTGCCGACGCGCTCGTGGTGCGCCCGGCCAGCCAAGCCGTCGTCGGCCTCATGCGATGGGCACTCACCGACGGTGCCCCCACACCCGTCACCGCCTAGCCCATGGCCACTCGTTCGGCCAGACGTTGGCACCCCGTTCAGCCAGACGTTGGCCACTCGTTCAGCCATACGGTGGCACCCCGGTGACCGGGCAAGCCGCTCGTCGTCAGCCGACCCCAGGCGGCCATGGCCGATGATTGGGGCGGGCCGTCGGTGACCGGGCAATCCGCTCGTCGTCAGCCGACCCCCAAGTGACGCGCTACTTCTTTGGTAGGTGGGTGCGTCGCACTTTGCGGGGCGGAGCTTCACTGTGCAGCACGGTGAGATGAGACTCAACGATCTCATGACGTTTGCCGTACAACGTCAGAAAACTCTGCAGGCTGGCCGCCAGCGGTAAGGCCAATACCGCTCCGACGGGGCCCAAAAGCGCTCCACCGGCGATAGCGGCCCCGAAGGCGACAGCCGGATGCAACTCCATCGTGCGGGCCGTCACGCGCGGTAGTAGTACGTAATTCTCGAACTGCTGGTATAGAACAACGAACACCAGCAGCCAAAAGGCTCGTACCGGGTGATCGGCCAGCGTCACCAAGATCGGCAGCGCGCCGGCCAGATAGGTGCCGACCACCGGCAGAAACTGGGAGACGAAACCAACCCATACCGCCAGCGCCACCGGATATGGAACGCCGATGACCGCCATGGTCACCCAATGCGCGAGCGACGAAAAGGACGCGAGTAACGCCCGAGAGTAGATATAGCCCCCCGTCTTATCCATAGCGACCTCCCACGCCTCGAGCACCCGCTCCTGCACGCCTGGCTGCAGCCGAGAGCACAACACGCGGCGCATCTTTGGACCCTCAGCCACCATATAGAAGGTGAACAGCGCCACCCCGAGCAGCTCGAAGATCGTGCCGAGCACCGTCGTCGACCAACCGAGAATGCTGCCAGCAACCGATTTCAGCGGACCGTCGGTCGAGGTAATCTTGTCCCGAATCACCTTGGTGTCGAGCTTGACCCTGAACGACTTGTTCACCCACGTCTCGAGCTTGGTCACATAGTCGGGAGCCCTATCCACGAGACTTGTGAGCTGTTTGGCCAATAGTGCGCCGATAGCTGCGAGGAAAATCAGGGCAAGGACCGTCAATCCCACGAGCAACAGCCCAGTGGCAAGCCCTCGCCGCCAACCTCGCCGCTCCAGCGCATTCACCGCCGGCTCGATCGCCAGGGACAAAAACAGCGAAACCAGCAGCATCACCAGCAGACTCTTGAGCCGCACTGCCGCGCCCT
>JAYTVF010000458.1:0-3176 GCA_043744155.1 Acidimicrobiia bacterium
ATCGGCCCGTTCGAGACGGGCTAATTGCCCGGTCGGGACGATGCAGTACGAGTCAATCGCCTTTCCGTTCGGGAAATTTACGCACACCGTGCCGAGCAGCTCGAACGCCTCACCCGACGCGTACAGCGTCGATTTCTGTGCAACGGTCGCGAGACGGATTCGGGTGGCAGGTGAGTCGCGGTCAAAGGTGCTGCTGGCCCCTGCGATGTTACTGACGCGCTGATCTAGGGTGCCGGGTTCACAGGTCTTGGTCGTGAGGTTGCAGGTGAGATCGCCAGCGCCGGTCAGAAAGCGGATGTCGCCGATCGTGACGGATCGTTGCCCCGCCTGTTGGGCCACGATGGCTTCGACCGCATTTCGACCGTTGGTTGGCGCGATTTGATAGCGCGTGGTGTAAGTCTTGGCTGCGGTCGTTTCAAGTGGGAGAAGCACTGCGTCAGCGGCCGCGACACCGGTTGCCTGGCGGTTGATCGGCTTAGACGCATCGACCGCAGGTCCCAGGGTAGGGCGCTGGCCGGTGCAGCCTGCTGCGGTGGCGAGCGCAGCGACAGCGAACAACACGAGAAACAAGCGAGAGCGAAGGCGCGACTTGGCGGGGGGCACGAGGGCAGCCTATGGCGGAGCCGACGATTCTCGGTTCCTTGAGTTCACTCAGAGGCTGTCCGGCTTCTATCCTGAATCACTCGTGATTCGCCTCGATGCTGCCACCGTGTTGCTCCAATGGGCGACCGGAGGTCTGGCTTTTCTGTGGGTCACCACCCGCCACCGTCAGGTCGGTATCGGTTATGGCTGGTTGCTACGAGGCACCTACGCTGTTCTCGCCGCGGTAGGGGTGGTGCTCGGGCTTCGCATTCGCACCGTCGTGGGCCGAGAAATCGGGCTGAGTGGCGTGGTCATCGGTGCCACGGTGGCGCTTGCTGTTTCGGGCCGGCGCCGAAAGGCCGGGGTACGCGGTCAAAACGATGAGCATGACCGACGCAGCGAGCGGGTGGCGGCGATGACTGGAATCGATCGAGCCGGTGCTGGTCAGCGCAACACCCAAAGCGCCGAGTTTCCTCCGCTACTCGATGTGGTGGCGCCTCTGTTCGGCATCGCGGGGCTTGTTGCCGCTGGGCTCTCTTCGGGTGGAAATCCGGTGCTGGCGGTAGCCCGCACCTTGGCCGGGGCCGCGTTCTTGGGTGCGGTGTCGGACGCGATGCTGCTTGGTCACTGGTATCTGGTGCAGCCAGGATTGCCACGGAAGCACATTGTCGAATTGGTGAAGTGGTTGGCCTACACATGGCCGATCGAAGTCGGGCTCTTGCTCGTGCCCACCGGCATGCTGAGCGTATTCAGTGGTGCCATCGACGACGGCTGGCATGGCCTGATGGGCTGGATGTGGGCGGCCTGCGCGGTGTTGACGATCGGGCTGTGTTTCGTTACACGCGCTGCCTTGCGCGAGCGGGAATACTCCGCGGTGATGGCTGCGACCGGCTTGCTCTACCTCGCCATCTTGACCGCTTTCGGCACCGACCTGGTCGCTCGCGCCGTGCTGGCCGGCTGAGTAGTTTTCAAAGTCAACAGAAACGGGCAGACTAAGAACATGCCGCGGCCTGTGTGGAGTGGGACGGTCAGCTTCGGGCTGGTCACGATCCCCGTCAAGATGTTCAACGCCGTCAGTCGCAAGTCGGTGTCGTTCAATCAGTTGGACAACCGAACAATGGCGCGGATCAAGTACAAAAAGGTGTCGGCCGAAGATGGCCTCGAGGTGCCTGACGAGAACATCGTCAAGGGCTATGAGGTCTCGAAGGAGCGATACATCATCGTCGACCCTGACGAACTCGAACAGTTCATTCCGTCTGCGACCCATGCCCTCGAACTCGACGAGTTCGTTGACTTGGCCGACCTCGACCCGATCCTGTTCGACAGCGCCTATTACCTTGCACCCGACAAAGCGCCGAAGCCCTACGTGCTTCTGGCCCGAGCGATGGAGGCTGCCGGCAAGGTCGGCGTCGGTCGGCTGGTGATGCGCAACAAGCAGTACATCGCTGCCATCCGAGCCGTCGACGGTCGGCTGGTGATGTCGACGATGGTTTACGCCGATGAACTGGTGAACCCGGCTTCCATTGATGAGATGGGGGCGATCAGTGGCGTCGAAGTATCGGACAGGGAACTCGCCATGGCCGGTCAATTGGTCGACTCGCTGGCGGGAGCCTTCGCATTGGATCGATACCGGGACTCCTATCGCGAACAGGTGATGGCCCTGATCGAGCAGAAGGCCTCCGGTCAGGAGCTCACCCTGCCTGAGCGGCCCTCGTCGTCACCGGCAGTCATTGACTTGATGGCGGCCCTCGAAGCCAGTGTGAAGGCGGCCAAAGAGGCCCGCACCCGCCATCCCAGTACCCACGAAGCTGATGCCCCAGCGATGGCCGAGAAGGTTACGGCGATCCGCAAGCGCAAGTCTGCCTGACCGCGCCGATGCCAGTCGTGCAAGTGGGGGAGCGCACGCTCACGATTTCGAATCCCGACAAGGTGCTGTATCCGACGACGGGTTTTACGAAGGCCGAAGTGATCTCGTACTTCGTCTCGGTGGCCGATGCGATGTTGCCGCACTTGGCCGGCCGGGCGCTGACGTTCAAACGTTTCCCAAATGGTGCTGACAAGCCGGGCTTCTTCGAGAAGCGATGCCCAGGCCATCGGCCGTCCTGGGTGCCCGTCGCCGCTGGCCCGGGCGATCGCGATGGCGTCATTGAATACTGCGTGCTCGACGAGCCAGCCGCGTTGGTGTGGTCGGCCAATCTGGCCGCACTCGAGCTACATGCACCGATGGCATTGGCAATCGACCTTGCGTGCCCACGAGCTGTGGTGTTCGACTTCGACCCGGGAGCCCCTGCAGGTATCCGCGAGTGCGCCCAGGCCGCACTCGACGTGGCTGAAGTGCTCAGTGCCGTGGGCCTCAAAGGTTTCTGCAAGACGTCAGGCTCGAAGGGGATACAGCTGTATGTGCCGGTCAATGCGCCGTGTACCCACGATATGGCCGGCGACTTCGCTCGGGCCGTCGGCCAGGTTCTTGAGCGTAAAGCCCCTCAGAGCTATGTGACGACCATGACCAAATCCCAGCGGCCGGGCAAGATTTTCGTGGATTGGAGTCAAAACTCCCGTCACAAGACCACCATCGCTCCCTACTCGCTGCGGGC
>JAYTVF010000459.1:0-3172 GCA_043744155.1 Acidimicrobiia bacterium
CTCGGATACGCCGTCAAGGCTGCCGAACGCGACGACCGGGCCCGCGGGCTCTGACAAAGACTCCAACAGTACGGGTTCGGACCAGTTACTCTCTGGTAGGTATGTCTCCCCGCCTTCCCGCTGCCGAACGGCGCGAACAACTTCTTGCCACCGCTCTCTCTGTCTTTTCGGCGAAGGGATTCCACCACGGTTCGATGAACGATGTCGCCGATGCAGCCGGAGTCACCAAACCCGTGCTCTACCAGCACTTCTCATCCAAGCGCGAGTTGTACCTTGCTCTGCTCGACGAGGCCGGAGAACGACTCACCCACCTGATCGTCGAGGCCACCAACGCACCCACCGGCCCGCACGACCAAGTGTCACGCGGGGTGCAGGCCTACTTTCGTTGGGTCGCCGAGGATCAGGATTCGTTCCTGCTGCTCTTCGGCGATGGTGGCCGCCGCGATGAAGAGTTCACAGATGCCATCCGCCACCTCGAGGCGCGCATGGCCACGGCAATTGCGCCCATGATCCGCGCCGAGATCGATCCCGAGCATCAAACCATTTTGGCCCACGGCATAATTGGCCTGGCCGAGTCAACCGCCCGCCGCCTGGTGCAGCAGGGTGAGCCGTTCGAGCCCGATGTCGTTGCTCACCAGATCGCCGAAATGCTGTGGGGCGGCCTCCGCGCTGTCCACCGCTAGAGCCAACGCCGTTTGACTTCGTGGGCGCTGCGCTTCGGGTCGCCCCAACCTTTGAGAACTCCCCTTGCACCCGGCACGGGTTTCCGTGCACACGGTCCCAGCTAAACGAAAATCCCCAAAAATTGTGGATGATCTGCACGGCCGGCAGTCAGCCGTGCGGCGGTTACTGCCGACGAGGCTTACGGCGAGAAGCGTTGTCGAGCAGCGATGCGAGGCCAAGGACCGCGAGCCAGATCGCCAAGGAGACACCGACGTAGCGCAGGTTCTTGGGGGTGTGCAGGGTCAACTCACGACACGCCCATGAGGCACCGAAGAAAAACACCGCTCTGCGATCCATATCCCAGCTCCTTACGAGACGGCCGAGATGGCCCAGTAGACGAGTGCGGCCACCAGCGCCGAGCCCGGAATGGTGAGAATCCAGGCCCACAGCACGCGTCTGGCCACACCCCAGTTGACGGCCGACAGGCGGTTCGATGTGCCCACGCCGACGATGGAACCGGTGATGGTGTGGGTGGTCGAGACGGGGATGCCCTTGGCCGAAGTGAAGAACAGCGTGAGTGCAGCCGCGGTCTCGGCGCACACGCCGCCCATGGGCTGCAGCTTGGTGAGTTTGGTACCCATCGTGCGCACGATTCGCCAACCACCGAACATCGTGCCCAGACCAATGGCGGCATGGGCGGACAGCACCACCCATAGTGGAACTTCCGCCTTGGCGCCGAGCTTCCCGGATGCGATCAGCAATGCCAGGATGATGCCCATGGTCTTTTGCGCATCATTGGCGCCGTGGCCGAGCGAGAAGGCCGCAGCCGAGAACAGTTGCATCACGCGGAAGGACTTATTGGCCTGACTCGGCTTGCGTAGCTGCTGCAACGCGACAACAAACATGGCGGCCAGGATCGCCGCGACGATGAGCACGACGGGTGTGGGCAAGGCACGGTGCGACCGAGTGACCGAGTGAAACAAAGCAAAACCGGCGTACGAGGTGGCGGCCCCCAGAATGGCTCCCGTGACGATCTGGGAGAAGATTCGAGGCACGCCGTTCGGTCGTAACAACCCAACGATGAGCCACGTCACCAACGTCATCAGCGTGAAGCCAAGGGCGACACCGACCAATGGTGAGTAGATGATGAACACACCGATCTTGCGCAGACCCTCGATGATGATCACGTGTCCACCTGCTTTGGCCACGCCGGCACCGACCATTCCGCCCACCAACGCATGCGACGACGAAGACGGCAGACCTAGCCAAGCCGTGAGCACGTTCCAGAAGATGGCGCCCATCAGAGCAGCAAAGATCACCCCGATAGAGATGATCTTTTGGTTGACGACACCCTTGGCGATAGCCGAGGCGACCTTGGTGCCGAACACCGCAAACGCGATGGTGTTAAAAGAAGCGGCCCAGATCACCGCCTTCAACGGAGTGAGTACCCGGGTAGCGACCACGGTCGCGATGGAGTTCGCTGCGTCGTGAAAGCCGTTCACGAAGTCGAACATCAGCGCGATGGCAATCACCGCGTAGATAGCGAGGTTCGTCATGAGGCTACGCGTGCTTGACGGCGATGGAGGACACCAAGTTGGCGACCCCTTCGATGGCGTTCACGGACTGCTCGACCGCTTCGACCACGTCTTTCCATTTCAGAACCGTCAACGCGTCGTATGATCCGGAGAAGAGCTCAGCAACCGTGCGCCTATTCAAGGCGTCACCATCTCGTTCGAGTTTATTGATCACTTCGATATCAGAATCGAGGTCGCGAAGATTCTTCAGGCGCCCCATCAACCGCTCGGCAGCTTCGCACGACTGGATGAGGATGAGAGCCATATCATCGAGACCGGGCAGGGTGCCATCAACCCGATGCAACAACGCGATGTCCGCAGCAGCCCGCATGTCGTCCAAACTGTCATCGAGACGATCGGCCAGCGCATAGATATCTTCACGGTCGAACGGTGTCACAATGGCGTCGTTCAAACGGGACAAAATCGTGCGGGTGATGTCGTCCCCCTTTCGTTCGAGAGCGACGACCTCGTTCACGCTGAGCTCAGTGGTGGGCAGATCCTTCAGGAGCTTGGCCAAAACCTTGGCACATGCCGTGGCATTGGCCGCAGCCTGCTCGAAGAGCGGGTAAAAGCCTTCATCCCGCGGAATTAGACGAAATCGCATCAGACCTCATGGTTGCTCGTAGAGCTGGTTGGAAAGGGTCGTCCAGAAAACTTTTCGGCGTTCGCGCCGATGGGCCCGTCCTGCACGAGCCCATCGTAGTCAGAATGAACTAGGGGTTACGAAAAGCAACTGGCTGGTTACTGCGACGGTGGAGCGGGCAACACCGACGGTGAGAGAGGCACTGGCGGCACTGGCGGCGCGGGCTCGCTCGGCCCGAAGTGATGGGCGACGGCCCGAAAGGCGTCCATGACCTCTGACGGGATCGGAAACACCAACGTGGAGTTCTTTTCGACTGCTACCTCGGCCAAGGTCTGCAGGGTGCGCAGATGCA
>JAYTVF010000460.1:0-3162 GCA_043744155.1 Acidimicrobiia bacterium
CACGGTGGTCGATACCCGGAAGACAACGCCCGGCCTGCGGGCCTTGCAGAAGTACGCCGTCACCTGTGGCGGAGGCAGCAACCATCGATTTGGTCTCGATGACGCGGTCCTTATAAAGGACAACCATGTCGCAGTCGCCGGTGGTATCGCTGCCGCGGTGCGTGCTGCCCGAGCTCACGCCGGGCACCTCGTAAAGATTGAGGTCGAGGTCGACGGCCTGGCCCAGTTGGATGAAGCGTTGGCACTCGGCGTCGATGTCGTGATGCTGGACAACTTCAGCCTCGACCTGCTGCGTCAAGGCGTTGCGATGGCGAAAGGGAAGGCCATCATCGAGGCGTCGGGCGGTATCCGCCCCGATACCGCCGAAGCCATTGCCGCCACCGGTGTGGACCTGCTGAGCATTGGATGGCTGACGCACTCGTCCCCGAACCTCGACATCGCCTTGGACATCGTCGTGTAGTGCGCCCGGTGCGTCGGGCCGTATGCTCGCCATACCTTTACCAAGGAGGCGTCGCCATGGCCGGTTCGTACATTGTAGCGGGAGCTCGTACCCCCATCGGGAAGATGAGTGGCGCGCTGTCGTCGTTTTCCGCCATGGATCTTGGTGCCTTCGCCATCAAGGCGGCGCTCGAACGAGCGGGGGTGCCCGCGAACCAGGTCGACTATGTCTTCATGGGCCAGGTTCTGTTGGCTGGCCAGGGTCAGATCACGGCCCGCCAGGCGGCCAGTCAGGCCGGTATCCCGCTCAGTGTGGCCGCCACAACCGTCAACAAGGTCTGCCTGTCGGGGCTCAATACGATCTATTTGGCCGACCTGATGATCCAGGCCGGCGAGGCCGATGTGGTCGTGGCAGGTGGCATGGAGTCGATGACGAACGCCCCCTACCTGCTACCTAGCGGCCGGGCGGGGGCCCGATATGGCAACACCGAACTGCTTGACGCCATCGTAAAGGACGGCCTGTTTTGCGCCTTCGAAGCCTGCCTCATGGGCCTGGGTACCGACCGTTACGTGGCCGGATCCATCACGCGCGATGAGCAGGATGCCTTTGCTATGGCCTCAAATGTGCGAGCGGCCGCGGCTATCGCCGCGGGCCGATTCGCGGACGAGATCATCCCCGTCGCCGTGCCTCAGCGAAAGGGTGACCCTGTGATGGTCTCCACCGATGAGGGCGTGCGGGCTAGCACCACTATGGAGAGTCTGGGCAGCCTGCGCCCGGCCTTCGACAAGAACGGGGCGATCACCGCAGGCAATGCGTCGCAGATCTCCGACGGTGGCTCCGCGGTCGTCGTCATGTCGGAAAAGGCCGTCGAGGTGTTCGGCGCCGCGCCGCTCGGACAGATAATGAGCTATGGACAGGTCGCCGGACCCGACACCGTCAGCCTGCTGCAGCAACCTTCCAAAGCCATCCTGAACGCCCTTGCCAAGATCGGCAAGACACCAGGTGACATGGATCTGTTCGAGATCAACGAAGCCTTCGCAGCCGTCGGCATTGCGTCGATGGCCGATCTTGGGATTACCTCGGACGTTACCAATGTGAACGGTGGTGCCATCGCGCTCGGGCACCCGATTGGTATGTCCGGAAACCGGTTGGCCCTCACGATGCTGCATGAATTGAAGCGTCGCGGTGGCGGCTGGGGCGCGGCCGCGCTCTGCGGCGGCGGCGGCCAGGGCGACGCCATCATCCTGCGAACGGTCTAGCTGATCGTCACGGCCAGGGCTGGCTGAAGGGCCCAGAAGGGGTGCGGTGAGGTCTTCACTGCGAAATTTTGTGCGAAATGCCCAGAAGTGAAGCGCTGGTGAGGATGGAGACAAGGCTGCGGTGAAGGTCACGGTGAGGGCGAAAGCGCACCGTGACCTTCATGAGCGCCTTCCCCCACAACGACTACCGGCTCGACTGGGAACGGTTCTGCGCCGCCCAGCCCTTAGACCTGGCCACAGAGCTTGGTCTCCTCCTCGAGGCCACGAACGGCAGCGATGATGTGGCCGACCAGTGCCTGGCGGCGGCCGTGCGTCGTGCCGCCACTGAGCAGGCCATGGCCCGCCTGGTACTGCGTCGCATCATGCCAGGCATCGTCGCCATCGCCGTCCGCCGGGCACGGATCGAGCCGGGCGGGTTCTGCGAGATACTCCATGAGCTTGTGGCCAACGCGTGGATCTTGGTGTGCAAATATCCGATCGATCGTCGGCCACGCAAAATCGCCGCCAACCTCATTCGCGACGTTGAGTACGTCACCTTCGTGCAGACCCGCCGTCTGCGCCGCATCGTTGAGGCCGACAACGCCGATGTCGCCGAGCAGGCCGACGGACGAAGTCTGAGCGCGGGCGAGGAGGTCATCGTCACCCTGGCCGCTGCTCGGCGGGCCGGCGCCCATCCCGACGGCATCCGACTGATTGGTGAGTTGACCGTGGCTGGCCGCTCGGTGCAGGACCTTGCGACCTCGTACGGCGTCAGCCCGCGCACCATCTTGAACCGCCGTCTGGCCGCCGAGCGAGACTTGGCCATCTACGCCGCCTGACCGCGTTCGGTCGACACGGCTCGACCGACGCTGGGTCTGGCTTAAGCGGCGATCGGGTTGGTCCGAGGTGGCGCTGGCCTCGCGGTGTGCGTCGGTCCGTCCGAGGTGGCGCTGGCATCGCGTGTGCGTCGGTCCGCCAGGGGCGGTGCTGGCCTCGCGGTGTGCATCAGTCCGTCCGAGGCGGTGCTGATCCACGGGAATAGGGGTTGGCCGTGGCAATGTTGGACGACACGAGCCGATGAGCCATCTGATTCTTGGATGCCAGTCGGCTCGAAGTCGAAAGGTTTTTTGTGACGAATATTTTGTCGGTCGGCGGTCTCCTGAGCGCGTTCGGGCTTTCGAGCGCATCTGGTCTGAACGCCTATCTGCCGCTGCTCGTCGCCGGCATCCTGCACCGCACGGGCGCCGTTGAATTGGGTAGCGGCTACAGCTCGTTGGGGTCGTGGCCGATCCTGGCTGTGTTGGCCGTGCTGCTCATCGTCGACTTCGTAGGGGACAAGGTGCCCGCGGTCGACCACGTCTTTCACATCGTGGGTATGGTCGTGCATCCCATTGCGGGAGCGTTGGCGTTCGCCAGTACGACCGGCGCGGTGCAGCACCTGAACCCGGCGGTCGCGCTCGCCATTGGCGCTATCACCGGCGGCTC
>JAYTVF010000461.1:0-3144 GCA_043744155.1 Acidimicrobiia bacterium
ACGCCGCCAGCCCAGTGATCGAGAGCGAACTGGTATTCGATGCCAGCACCGCGGTATCCGGATAACTGGCTTCGGCCTCGGCCAGCACCGCGGCCTTGAGGGCGGGGATTTCGGGTACTGCCTCGATGACCAAGCCGGGCCGAACCTCAAGAACCGGACCGAGGTCGACGTGCAGACGGGCGAGATCGACATTGGCTCGCGCCGTCGGGTCCGGCTCGGATTTGTAGCGCCTCGCCAGGCCATCGGCGATACGGCCGCGAGCAGCATCGGCCGTCGTGGCGTTGGCGTCGGTGAGATAAACGGTGGCACCGGTCTGCAGCAGGCTCTGAGCAATACCAAGGCCCATGGTGCCGGCACCGATGACGACGATGGGTCCCTCCACCGATGTCAAGGATTTACCAATCGATCGCGCAGAGCGAACCGCTGGATCTTGCCGGTGGCGGTCTTGGGCAATACCTCTACCGTGAGGATACGACGGGGGCGCTTGAAGGCTGCGATCAACCCGCGGCAATGGGTGTCGAGCACGGCGGCATCGATGGTGTGTCCGGCGCTGGCCACGACGAAGGCCACCGTTTCCTCCAACCCGTCGACATTGCGAGAGCCGACCACCGCCGCCTCGAGCACAGACTCATGCGAGATCAGGGCGGCCTCCACCTCGGCCGGCGACACCCAGATACCCCCGGCTTTGATCATGTCGTTGTTGCGGCCCAGAAACGTGTAGTTGCCAGCAGCGTCAAAGGTATAGACGTCACCCGTGCGCAACCAGCCGTCACCGATGAGCGCGGCGGCCGTGGCTTCGGGGCGGTTCCAATAGCCGTCCATCACCGATGGTCCTTGCACATGCAAGTATCCTGGAGTGCCGGGTTCGGTCACTTCGACACCATCGTCGTCGAGTAACTTCGCGGTATAGCCGGGCACCACCGGACCGCTCGATCCCGGTGCCTGCGCTTGCAAAGTGTTCGACAAGAAGATGTGCGTAGCCTCGGTCGAGCCGATGCCGTCGAGCACCGGATGACCACAACGCTGCGAGAAGCGCCGTTGCAGATCTGCGGGCAGTGCCTCGCCGGCCGTCACCGATGCGCGCACGGAGGCGAACTGCGCCGCCTGCGCACCGCCGTCGAGGAGCGCAGCCACGAAGCCCGGCGCAGCGAAGAACAGTGTCGGCCGCTCGGTGGAGATCAGGTCGATCATCGTCGCCGGTGAGGGTCGTCGGGGTTCGAGAATCGTGGTGGCTCCCGCCGCGAACGGGAACGTGAGTGAATTGCCTAGGCCGTAGGCGAAGAAGAGTTTGGCCACCGACAAGAATCGATCCTGCTCGGTGACACGCAAGATCTGCAACGCATACGTGTCGTAGCTGGCCTGCAGGTCACCCTGCTTGTGGATGACGCCTTTCGGCGAGCCGGTAGTACCGGAGCTATAAAGCCAGAACCCTGGCGATGACCATGTCGTGGGCGCGACCGGCATGTCGACGTCGACCGCGGGTACGCGCGACCACGGCCGCACCAGCACGCGCACCGCCTCGGGCACCGACCGCACGGCGTCATCGTCCCCGTGAACAACAATGCCTGCGAGGTGTGGTGCCGAGGCGGCGATGGCCTCGACCCGGTCGGCATACTCACCTGAGATGATGAGCATCCGAGCCGAGCAATCGGCGGCCAGGGCGGCCAAATCCTTGCCGGTCGACATTGTGGAGACCGGAACGGGCACCACACCCGAGCGCAGCGCACCGAGGAACCACGCCACAAAAACCGGGTCGTCGTTCAAAACGAGAAGCACGCGCTCACCCGCCTTGACGCCAAGCGTGGCGAGGGCGCCCTGCACCCGGCGAACATCGGCCATCACCTGGTCGTAGGTGGTGCTCTGACCTTGACAGCGGATTGCGATCTTGCCTCCGTCACCCGCGGCTATGTGGCGATCGAGCAGCCAGGCCGCCGCGTTGTAGTGCCCCAGCATGTCGTCCCCCATCGCTCTGTACTTCTCAGACCTTGACGTACTCAAAGTCGACCGGCTTGGCATGAATGCCCGACGACGGAGCCGCAACCCATCCCGCCATCTTGCCAGGCTCGTGCACCGCCACCATCAGACCGGCAATATGAGCACGATCCTCATCCGTCGGTAGCCACGACGACAGCCCGGCAGAGTGGGTAGCCGCGTCGACCAGGCGGCCGTCGGGCGTCACCGGGCGGCCGGCGAACGTACCGACCGCACGGTTGAAGCCGTAGTGCGGCAGTTTCAGCTGCTTGCCGACAGCGGCCAGCGCCCGATTCCACCGGTCGACACCCTTTTGGCAGTCGACGACGTAGTCATCCCGAAGCGTCTCGTTCAACGCCGACAGGGCCGGAGCTTCTCGGGTGCCGATGGTGTCGTCGGTACAATGCGGCACCAGTCGGGTGGCGTCGTGCAGACGATGGTCGTCGGCCCGATCCTCCTCGTGGAATCGACCCTTCAAGCCGGCGGCGAAATAGTTGGCTGCGTTTGTCGAGGTTTCGGCGCCGAACAGATCGAGCGACAGGGTGTAGTGCAGGTTGAGGTAACGCTGCAACGTGTCGATGTCGATACCGCCGTACGGGCGCACGTCGTCGGTGTCATGTTTCTTCATCAACTCGATCGTGCGATCGACCACGCGAGCGACGCCCGAAGCGCCGACGAACATGTGATGCGCCTCTTCCTTCAGCATAAAGTCGCAGGTTCGTGACAGCGGATCGAATGCCGATTCACGTAGTGACGCCAACTGGTACTTGCCGTCCCGATCGGTGAAATAGGTGAACAGGTAGAACGACAACCAATCGGGCGTGGGCTCGTTGAACGCCCCGAGAATTCGTGGCTTGTCGGTATCGCCCGAGTGGCGCTCGAGCATCTCATCAGCCTCATCTCGCCCATCGCGCCCGAAGTAGCGATGCAGTAAATACACCATGGCCCACAGGTGACGGCCCTCTTCGACGTTGACCTGGAAGAGGTTGCGCATGTCGTACAGGCTCGGCGCTGTGAGGCACAGCTTGCGCTGCTGCTCGACCGAGGCCGGCTCGGTATCGCCTTGCACCACGATGAGGCGGCGCAACTCAGCCCGGTATTCACCCGGGCATTCCTGCCAGACGTCGGCGCCCTTGGCGTCGCCGAAAGCAATCTTGCGGTCCTTTTGAGCAT
>JAYTVF010000462.1:0-10716 GCA_043744155.1 Acidimicrobiia bacterium
CGAGGCGCAAAACCCGATCAACCTCGCCGCGAACATCGACATCCCCGTCTACCTGCAGATCAACCAGGGTCGCGGCTGGACGGTGGATGGCACGATAGAGCTGTTCGACGTGCTCAAGGGACCAAAGCAACTGGAGGTCGGGCCGTACCCCCCGATGCAGTCGCGCCCGTGGGTGGAGGAGCACGACACCATGTTCCGCTGGTTCGACTACTGGCTGAAGGGCATCGACAACGGGGTCATGGACGAGCCAGCTGTCAAGGTGCATGTCGAGGGAACCAAGCAATGGGCTACCGGCGATCAATGGCCGGTGAAGGACGTCGTGTACCGGCCGCTCTATCTGCGCACCCGTCGACGGCTCACGTCCGAGCCCGAGCCTATGGGGGCCGACCGGGCATATCCTGAGGGGTTTTTCCAAGCCCCGCTCACGGTCACCGACCGCATCGAGATGCTGTCCTGGTCGACCGCACCCTTTGTGGCGCCGACCGAAATGCACGGTGCCGGAGCCGCGCACATCTTCGCCTCCATCGATCAAGACGACACCAACTTCATCCTTCGGCTGTGGGACGAAGCGCCGACGGGCAAACGCCAACTGGTCACCACCGGGTTCCTCAAGGCTTCGCACCGTGAGCTCGACGAACGCACCCACGAGGGCAACCCGTACCACCCCCACACCCGCAGCGTGCCGGTCGAACCGGGTGCGATTTTGGAGTACGTGATCCGGCTTTACCCATTCGCGACCACCTTCCGTGCGGGGCACAGGTTGGTTCTCGAGCTGATGAACGATGAGCCGATGGCCGACGAGCACAACTCGCTCTTGCCTCCTGACGCCTACCACCTACCGGTCGGCCGGC
Organism: Acidimicrobiia bacterium; assembly: GCA_043744155.1. Taxonomy (GTDB): domain Bacteria; phylum Actinomycetota; class Acidimicrobiia; order Acidimicrobiales; family Ilumatobacteraceae; genus JANMCE01. Next base: position 852 of record JAYTVF010000462.1, read on the forward strand.
CGGTCACGCACACCATCTATCGGGACGCGACCCACCTCTCACGCCTTGTCTTGCCATTCGCGACGACCTAGTTCTTTGAAAGGCCCGAGATAGCGATGCAGTTTTATGTGGACGGCTTCCGCGGGGGCGACCCCGACATCAAATCAGCGGCGCCCTCACGCCGTGATCGCGGCGCGTACGTGCCATTACCGGACCAGGTGGATGTGCTAATCGTGGGCACCGGGCCAGCGGGGCTCTGCCTGGCGGCGCAGCTCGCTCGGTTTCCCGAGATCGACACGATGATCGTGGAGGCCAGCCCACGCAACATCGAAAAGGGCAAGGCCGACGGCATCAACACACGCACGATGGAGATGTTCCAAGCGTTTGGATTCGCTGACACGGTGAAGCGTGAGTCGTGCTGGGTGAACCAGACCAACTTCTGGGTTCCTGATCCAGCAAACCAGGCCAACATTACCCGGCTCGCCCGGGTGCAGGACGTCACCGACGACAGCTCGGAGATGCCGCATGTGCTGATCAACCAAGCAAGAGTCCACGAGCTGTTCCTCGACGTGATGGCCAACTCGCCGTCTCGGTTGACTCCGGAATACTCCTGGGCAGTTCGTGACCTGACCGTCGACAACACCACTCAGGACCATCCGGTCACCGTGACGCTTCAGCACACCGGCGTGAACGCGGGCGACCTGGCCACCGTACGGGCCAACTATGTCGTTGGCTGCGATGGGGCACGATCGCAGGTCCGCAAGGCCATCGGCGGCGAATTGCACGGGGACGCCGCGCACCAGGCCTGGGGCGTCATGGACATCTTGGCCAATACCGACTTCCCCGATGTCCGTCAGAAGTGCCTCATCCAATCGGCGAGTGAAGGCAGCGTGCTAGTGCTCCCACGCGAAGGCGGCTACCTGTTCCGACTGTACGTAGAACTGGACAAGCTCGATCGAGATGAACGCGTCGCGGACCGTGACTTCACCGTCGAGCACATGATTGCGGCCGCGAATCGGATCATGCGGCCGTACACGATCGAGGTGAAAGAGGTGGTGTGGTGGTCGATCTATGAGATAGCGCACCGCATGACCGACCGCTTCGATGACGTTCCCACCGGCGAAATCGCTCGTCGTAATCCGCGCGTCTTCACCGCTGGTGACGCCTGCCATACCCACAGCCCGAAGGCTGGGCAGGGCATGAACGTGTCGATGCAGGACACGTTCAATCTTGGTTGGAAATTGGCCCACGTGCTCCAGGGCCGGGCCGATGCCAGCCTGTTGCATAGCTATTCGGCCGAACGCTGGGTCGAGGCCAAGCGCCTCGTCGACACCGATCACGAGTGGGCACGAGCCATGTCGGCTCCACCGGGAAGTTCCGAACTGGACCGCTTCGATGAGCCGAGATTCGTGCAGCTGTTCAAGCAGAACCTCGAGTTCACCGGGGGATTGGCCGTGCAGTACGGCCAATCCCGAGTGATCGGTGCAACAACCCATCAGGCGTTGGCGACCGGGCAACAGATCGGGCGCCGCTTCCACTCGGCCCCCGTCGTCCGGCTCTGCGATGCAATGCAGATGCAGCTCGGGCATGTCGCGGAGGCCGACGGGCGCTGGAGGATATACGCCTTCGCCGGTAGGGGGGACGGTTGCACTCCTGGCTCGGCGATTCACCGGCTTGCCGACTGGCTGCAGAATGATCCAGCCTCCCCGGTCGTACGTCACACCCGCAGCAACGAAGACCTCGACGCCTTCATCGACGTGCGAGCAGTGTTCCAACAGACCTTCGATGCGCTCTCCTACGAGGACATGCCCTCCCTGCTCAAACCCCGCAAAGGTCGACTCGGCCTCACGGACCGCGAAAAGGTGTTCTGCATCGACCATAAGGTCGAAGGTGACATCTTCGAGATGCGAGGCATCGACACTGTCAAAGGCTGCATGGTCGTCGTGCGCCCCGATCAATACGTCGCCCACGTCCTGCCCCTTGACAGCTTCTCGGAGCTGTCCGAGTTCTTCGCCCGTATCTACCAGCCTTCACGCTAAGGGAGTTCGATCCGGGCGGCAGGTCCATACCCGAAGCGGCCGAAGGTGTGCCTTCACCAGGTCGCCATGTGGAGATGCATACCTTTCTCGCTGAACTGTCACGATCGAATCCAACTGGGGATCGACGTGTGATCGGGGTTGATCTTTCCGATCGGGTCGCCTTGGTGATTGGCGGCTCCGGGGTTCTGCGATACGTCCATGGGGCTGGCACGATCGAACTTCTGTGCATCAAAACAGGCAAAGGCATGCCGGCCACCGCCGGTGAGTTGCTGCAACTCAAGGAAGCCAAAGCGCTGCCCTCAAGTGACTGAACCGGGTGGTTGATTGGTCGAAGGGGCGCATGGAACGAGATTCTGACGAGTGGGGTTGGGCGCAACGTTGCGGCTGGTGCGAGAAGTCGGCGCATCTGTCTCGACCTCGCTGAGTGTCCTAGGTCGCCAGATGAACGCGCGCTTTGCGGCGTCTCGTACCGATGAGCGTCAGGCCGACGAGTGCCAGTATCCCAGCCAGCGCGAGGGTGTTTCGCGGATCTGATCCGGTGGTGGGAAGGAACTTGGTACGACCAATACCTATGCCCCCAACGGTCGGTCGGGCCGTCTCGCCGAAACCGAGGATGGCAACGGCCTTGCCGTCCTTTGCTTGCCAGCTATCGGACGTGACCCGGCTCGCCCCTGGAAGGTTGTCCACGCCGGTTTCCACGAGGAAGGTCCCGCACGGGAGGTGGTCGATCTTCCACTCGCCACCTTGGTCGGTGATGGTCTCGAAGCGAATCGTGTCATGGGTGCCATCGGCTCGGTCTGGGCCGATCCAGGTGATATTGATGTGGACGTTGGGCATCGGGCTGTCGGTTCGGTCCCGGATGCCGTTGAAGTTCCAGTCGTACCAGACCGTGTCGTAAATCGTGCACGTCCCCGTCACGCCGAGGTCAGCCGTCAACGCCGAGGTGGTGACCATGGGGGTGAGCCAGTCGGCGGGCGTCGTGGCTGTCGTACCCATCGGCAGTCCGTCGTGGGTGACAGTGTAGGCCCCGGCGGGAAGGTGCTCGAGCGACCAGCGACCGGCACCGTCGGTGATGCTCGTGAAGATGACATCATCGTCGCTACCGGCGATACCGTCGAGTCCGGCCCACCTCGCGTGAACGGTCACGCCGGGCAAGCCCGGTTCGTTCAGCGTGGGACTGCCGTCTCGGTTTCGATCGAACCAAACGAGATCGCCGAGTTCAACAGTACCTCGCTCGGCAAAGTTCACATCGGAACGGTGCTGCCCGCTGGAGAGCGTGGTTGTGGTGACGCGGTCGGGCGTACCGTCGAGATCGTACGACGCCTGCAGCGAAGCCGGCAATGTGGCGGGATCGATGGCAACGACGAAGGTGCCGGCGGGCAGATGGGCAACGGTGTAGTTGCCAGAACCATCGGTGCGAGTGGTAAAGATGACGTCGTCACCCCCACCGGAGACTCCATCGGGTCCGAACCAGGTGACCGTCACCAGGACCCCCGGGATGCCGGGTTCATCGGCATCCCTGGCGTTGTCCCCATTGAGATCGATCCAGACGGTGTGGCTCAGTTGTGCGCTGCCTGCATAACCGAAGTCGACGGTGTCGGTGGAGTCTGACGACACGTCCAGCGTGACGGACATCTGTGAGTCATGCCCGCCGATGGGGACGGCAGTGTTGTCGGTGAAGTCAACCGGAAGATCGGTTCGGTCGACCGTGATCAGATAGGCACCGTGCGGAAGTCCGTCGACGGAATAGCGCCCGTTGATGTCGGTCGTACGAACGAACACGATGTCGTCGTTGCCCGCCACGCCGTCGATTCCGTACCAGATGACGGTCACGTCGACGCCGCTGATGCCGTGCTCGTTGATGTCTTGGGTGCCGTTGGCGTTCATGTCGACGAACACCGTGTCCCCGATATGGCCGCCGCCGTGTAGGCCGAAGTCATCGCCGAAATCGGTGGGAAGCGCAACCGTCAGGTTGGAGGTGGAGCGACCGTCGGCCGTCGCGTCCGGGTCGCCCGTGACGGTCACGCCAGCGGGAACCGTCACGGTGACAGTGAGGGACCCGAGCGGCATCCCCACAATTGACCAGGCACCGTTGTTGTCGGTCGTCGTTGTGTAGGTGATGTCGTCGTTGGTGCCAAGGACGCCATCGAGACCAGCGTGCACGATCGTTATGGTGAGGCCAGCGACACCGGGCTCGTTGAGGTCATGGGCGCCGTTGCCGTTCAGGTCGAGCCACACCAGGTGGCCTTCTTGGCCGGGTCCGGCGATACCGAAGGAGTATGCTGCGTCGGTTGCGACCGGCTTCACGAGGTCGAGGGCCGTGTAAGGATCCTTCAGTGTTGCCCCGGTACTCGGGTCGACCGGAGTACCGGTTGCGGTGCCGATGTCGTGGTGGTTTTCGCCGACGCGAAGTGGTGCCAGCATTGCCGTACAGGTCATTGCTTCGCCGACCAAAAGCGTCGCCTTCGGGCACGAAATCGAGCTGGCCGTGATGGTGTCGTCGGTGACGGTGACGTTCTTTTCTGGGACGCTTCCGTCGTTCACGACCAAGAATGTGACGGCCAGTGGCAGGCCGGAGATCGACGCAACACCTGGGGAGGCGTTGGCGTCATCTCCATTGATCTTCTTCGTGACCGAGAGCGAGGCTCGAGGAACCCACGCGTACCCGTCGTCGGTGGCCGTCGGCGGAGACAGGAGACTTGCCGTGGTCGGATCCGTTACCGGGAGGCCCGTCGAGGTCACCGGGGTGCCCGTCACCGTCGCGGTGTTGTGGTGGGCGACGCCAGGCAATGGTGCGGGGAGTGTTGCCGTACACATCATCGTGGCCCCTGGCGTAAGCGTGGTAGCCGGGCACGTAATGTCGCCATTGGCGATGGTGCTGTCGGTCACGATGACGGGGTCGAGCATGGTGTTACCGGTGTTCGTCACGCTGAAGCCCACCTGCATCGGCACCAACGCCGACACCTGGACGCCGGGGGTCGAGGATGTGTGTATACCGTTGATCGTCTTGGTCACGCTCAAGCCTGCCGTCGGGCTGACAAAGGCATTGGCCTGGTCAGTACTGCTCACCGGGCTGACTGCGAGGCCCGTGTCCGGATCGACGATAGGGCTGCTGTCGGCCTGAACCGGCGTTGCGGTGGCCGTGGCCTGATTGGTGTGCTGCGCGCCGGGTTCGGGCGCGGCGAGAGTTGCCGTGCAGCGCATCGTTGCGCCGACCCCAAGTTGGGTGGCTGGACACGAGATGCCCGCCGTCGCGATGGTGTCGTCGGTGACCGTCACGGGCGCCAGCAGGGTGTTGCCGGTATTGGTGACGTCGAAGGTGACGAGCAGGGGGGTTTGGCTGTTCGCCACCTTCAATCCGGGCGCGCTCGAAGCCCGCTGCCCGTTGATCATCTTCACCAGCATCACGCCCGGTGCAGCAGTAATGGCATTCGCTGGGTCCGTCGATACCAGTGCAGGACCAACCGGTACTCCGTCGATGATCGGCTGCGCGGTCACAGTTCCGTGATCAAGGTGGGTGCCACCAATAGCCGGGGCGGCAAGGATGGCCGAACATGTCATCGTGGCGCCGGCCGCAAGTGTAGAGGCCGGACAAGCGATCCCGGTCGTGATGACATCGTCGGTGACGGTAACCGAGTCGAGCCGTGATGTACCGGAGTTCGTGACGATGAAGTTCACATGCAGAAGCGAGCCCGGCGCCACCGCGATACCGGGGGCGAGATTGGCGTCGGCTCCGTTAATGGTCTTCACAATGGTGACGCCACCGGCCGTGCCGACCGCATTGGCAGTATCGGTATCGGTGGAGGATGCAAACGCCACGCCGGTGGCCGGGTCTATGAGTACGACACCCGACGGTGAGGCAGGAACACCGTTGACAGTGGCGTGATCGGTGTGGGTCACCCCTGCCGCAGGCGCCGGCAGGCTCGCGGTGCAGGTCATCGTCTCCGAAGCCGACAGTTTGGTTTTCGGGCAGCTGATCGATGCGGCGGGGATGGTGTCGTCGGTAACGGTGACGGGGTCGAGCATGGTGTTACCGGTGTTCGTCACCGTGATGGCGAAATTCATGGTGGTGCCGGTCGGTACTTCCAGCACGGGCGTCGTGGGGACGTGTTGCCCGTTCAACAGTTTGACGATGCTGACCCCCGGAGCCGCCAGCGAGACTGCGTTGGCGGTGTCGGTTCCGCGTACGGTCGGCGGGGTCGTGCCGTCGGCCAAGACGGGAGGCTGGCCAGTCACGACCGCGACGTTGGTGTGCTGTACACCTGGCGCCGGTGAAGCCAGGGTGGCGGTGCAGGTCATCGACTCACCAGCCAGGAGCTGAGTTTTCGGGCAAGAGATCGCGGATGGTGCAATGACGCTGTCGGTAACCACAACCGATGACAGCGCCACCGAGCCGGTGTTGGTCACCTCGAAGGTGAACTGCATCGTTCCAGGAAACGCCACGGTTTGGCCCGGTGCCGTGGGCGCGACGCTGCCGTTGATCTTCTTCACCAGGCTGATGGCTGGATTGGCCACCCAGGCATGCGCTGAGTCGGTGGCAGTCGTCGAGGAGGGGGAGGGATTTGCAGGCGATGGCGCAGGTTGGGCGGTCACCGTCGCAACATCGGTATGGGTCGTTCCGGCGTCGGGAGCAGGCAAGGTCGCACTGCACCGCTCGGCCTCGCCGGGAAGCAGTGTGGACTTTGGACAGGTGATCGATCCGGTCGCAACTTTGTCGTCGGTAATGATGACTGGATCGAGCAGAATGTTTCCGACGTTGGTGATATCGAAGGTGATCTGCATGGTCGAACCGCCGGCTACTTGTATGCCAGGGGCGGTGTTGGCGTCGTTCCCGTTGATTTTCTTGACCAGTGTCACCGCCGGCGCCACCGGCGTATAGGCGTTGGCGGCATCGGTCGCAGATGGTTTTGCTGGCGCCAAACCTGTGGCTGGATCGATCAGCAAGACGTTGGTGGCCGAGACCGGGGTTCCGGTCGCAGTGGCCTGATTCCTATGCTGCACCCCTGCGTTGGGTGGGGTCAGCGACGCCGTACAGGTGGTCGACTCATTCGGGTCGAGCAGGATGGTGGGGCAGGAGATCGCTCCGGCGGCGATGGTGTCGTCGGTGACCGCGATGGGGTTGAGGCGGGTGTTGCCGGTGTTTGTCACGACGAAGGTGATGTTCATTGGCACACCGCTCGGGACCAGGACGCCTGGCGCACTGTCGGCGTCGTTGCCGTTGATCTTCTTCACAAGACTGATGGCCGGCGCCACGACGGCATAGCCGTAGGCGAGATCCGTCGCGGTCGGTTTGACCGCCGGGTTCCCTGTGGCGAGGTCGGTCAACACCCCGTCGGTCGAGGTAACCGGGCTGCCCGTCACGGTCGCACGGTTGATATGTTGGACGCCGATAGCCGGAGCCGAAAATGACGCAGTGCAGGTCGTGGTATCGCCAGGGTTCAGCGCACTGGCGGGGCACAGGATCGATGACGACGCAATGGTGTCGTCGGTAACCGCGATGGGGTTGAGGCGGGTGTTCCCCGTGTTTGTCACGACGAAGGTGATGTTCATTGGCACACCGCTGGGAACGGCAACGCCCGGAGCGCTGTTGGCGTCGTTCCCGTTGATTTTCTTCACGACGGTCAGCTTCGAGTCGAGCGGCACGTAGGCGTAGGCGGCGTCGGTTGCGGTTGGTTTTGTGGCTGGGAGACCGGTCGCGAGGTTCACGAGGGGGACGTCGGATGCGGACACTGGGGTGCCGGTCACCGAGCCGTGGTCAACATGCTGGGTGCCGGGTGCGGGTGCCGGAAATGACGCGGTGCAGGTCATGGAGTCGCCAGCATCCACAGCGATCGAGGGGCAGATGATCGCTGCCGAGGCGATGGCATCGTCGGTTACATCGACCGGATTCAGCCTGGTGATTCCCGTGTTCGTCACGACGAAGGTGACGTTCATCATCGAGCCGGTGGCGACGGTCGCTCCGGGTACGGTGTTGGCGTCGTTCCCGTTGATCTTCTTCACAATCGACAAACCGGTGATCAGGGGCACGTAGGCGTAGGCGGCGTCGGTTGCGGTTGGTTTCACGGCGAGCGCGCCGGTCGCAGGGTCATAGAGCGAGCCGTCCGCAGCGGTCACCGGCGTACCGGTCGCCGTCGCGTGGTTCACGTGCTGGTCCCCCGGGGACGGCGCGAGAAGCGATGCCGTGCAACTCGTGGTGCCGCCCGGGTTCAGGGCAGTGACGGGACAGGTGATCGACGTCGTGGCGATCGTGTCGTCGGTGATCACAATAGGGTTGAGGCGGGTGTTCCCCGTGTTCGTCACGACGAACGAAACATTCATAGATGACCCATTCGTCACCGATACGCCGGGCGCAGTGTCAGCGTCGTTTCCATTGATTTTTTTCATGAGGGTGAGTGCAGAGCCCACTGGCACATAGGCAAACGCCACGTCGGTGGCGGTGACATCCGCTATCGGGGCACCGATCAGCGGCGGCTTTGCGGACGCGGTGGCGGTGTTCGCATGCTGCGTCCCCACCGCCGGGGCGGGGAACGAGGCGCTGCAGGTCATCGAAGCACCGACGGCCAGTACAGTAGCCGGGCACGAAAGGCCCGTGACTGCGACGCTGTCGGTCACGATCACATTGGTCAGAGCCTCGGTTCCCGTGTTCGTCACCTCATAGGTGATTGCCATCGTTGACCCGGCGGAAACGGGCACACCAGGCGCGGTATTGGCATCGTTGGCGTTGATCTTCTTGATAATCGTGATGTGCGCATTGCGCCCGACCGTGAATGACACCGACGCCTGATCATCCTCGGAAATCACCTGGTTGTTCGGTGTCGAGTCGACATCGCCTTCATTTGCGATGGTTACCTCGGCGGTGTTGGTGACCGTCTGTCCCTCGGTCCCGGCCTGCACGGTGCCGACAAAGCTGAGTGCGGCCGACGCACCGGAAGCCAGCGACGGCACCGACCAGTCTGACGTCGCGGCATCGTAGGTGCCCGATGACGGCGTTGTCGAGACCGGCGTCAGTTGAGACGGGAACAGGTCATGCACTGTCACGCCGGTCGCCGCGGCCGGGCCGTTGTTCGACAGCGTCACCGTGTACGTGGCATTGCTCCCAACCGGGTGCGGGCCTGCTGACACGGTCTTGGTAACGGACAGATCGATGGGAGGAGTCAGGGCGAGGTCAACCGTGAACCATGTCTGTCCATCGGGCGTCGTGGCGTCAAGGGCGGTGGCACCATCGGTGGGGCCGTCCCCAAGCGGTCCTGGTGAGGCGAATGATCCAGTCGATCCAGTCATTCCGACAAAGACCGTTGACGAGCGGAAATTTCCGGAGGGCTGGAAACCAATGCCGTCGTGGTCAGTGTCCTCGTTGCCAGCAGCGGGGTCTATGGCGGCAGCCTGCGACGGGGCCCGGTAGCCAAAGGCGTGACCGGACGCACTGAACTCAGCCGCCGGAATCTCCACGTAGTAGCTGCCCGAATCGAGACCAGTGAGCACCCATCGGCCTTGTGCGTTGGTCGTAGCGCTTCGAATGAACGTGCTCGTGGTGGCGTTGAACAGGTTAACGGAAATGCCGGCGAGCGGTGTGTCAACGCCGGCCGTGTACTTCCCGTCGCGGTTGATGTCGGTATAGACAAGGTCACCAATCGAGCCGGAGAACACCCGTGTGCTGGTTGGATCGGAGAAGATGGGCAAGGGTAGTCCTGTGCCCCGAGCGCCCGCGCGATTCGTGAAGACGTCTGCGGCTACATCGCCGACCGGATGAAAGGTCAACACCAGCGATCCACCCTGGGCGGGGTTCAGGTTATTGAGAATCCAACGCACCGCGGTTACCCCGGACAGGGTGGCCGGACAGCCCGCCG
>JAYTVF010000463.1:0-10714 GCA_043744155.1 Acidimicrobiia bacterium
GATCACCTCTACAGCGACCACGACAGCGGGGCGGTCCGCCACCTGTTCTCGGTGTCGGCGGGGCTGGAATCCACCGTTTTGGGTGAGAGCGAGATACTCGGTCAAGTGAAAACGGCGTGGGAACGAGCTCAGGCTGAAGGAGCCTGCCGATCGTCGCTCAACCTGCTGTTTCGCCACGCGGTCGAGGTCGGCAAGCGGGCGCGCACTGAGACAGCGATCGGTCGGTCAACGGCGTCGGTCTCGCACGCCGCGGTCGAAATGGCGCGGGACCGACTCGGTTCGCTCGCTGGCCGCACTGTGCTGGTAGTGGGGGCAGGCGAGATGGGCGAAGGCATCGTCGTGGCCCTGGCCGCCGCAGGCGCCAGCGACGTGCTTATCGCCAATCGCACGCTGGTCCGGGCCGAGGAGCTGGCCGAGCGCCTGGGGGGTACTGCGATCAGCCTCGATGCCGTGCCGTCGGCGCTGCCCTTGGCCGACGTCGTGCTTACCTCGACCGGGGCGGGGCTACTGGTGACAGAGGATACTGTGCCCATTCGTGATGGCCGGCCCCTGATGGTGATTGACATCGCCGTGCCGCGAGACGTGGCCAGTGGGGTCGGTCTGCTGCCCGATGTCACCCTGCTCGACCTTGACGACCTGCGCGAATGGGCCGCTCGCGGCCGCGCCGAGCGTCAGGGCGAGGTTGCGGCGGTGCAAACCATAGTCAGCGACGAGGTGCAACGATTTGCCGAGGTGGTCGAGGCCCGGCAGGTGGCGCCGCTCATCTCGCAGCTACACGACTACGCTGAGCAGCTCCGACTCGGTGAGCAGCAACGATTCGCGGCACGTCTCGATGGGCTCGAGCCGCGCCAGCGCGCAGCGGTCGAGGCGCTGACCCGTGGCATCGTGGCCAAGATGCTGCATGGGCCATCGGTTCGGCTGAAGAGTGATGCAGGCACGCCACGCGGCGAGCGCAACGCTTCGGCGTTGCGTGACCTTTTCGACTTGTCATGAGTGCTACGTCTGCGCCAGGGCCGTCTGCGCCAGGGCCGTCTGCGCCAGGGCTGTCTGCGCCAGGGCCGTCTGCGCACACGAGCCGGACGGACCCGCAGGCGTACCAGCCGCATCTTGCAGGCCCGATGGAGCACGCGCCGTTGGTGGGACGGTCTGTGGTCGTGACCCGAGCGGCCGATCAATCGAGCAGCCTCGCGGCTCGGTTGGCAGCCCTCGGCGCCACGGTGATTTACGCGCCCACCATCCGGTTTGAGGAGATGCCATTCGACCTGCCCGAAGATCTGGCGTGGATCGTGCTCACCTCACCCAATGGTGTGGCCGCCGCGGCCGGTCGTGATATCGGCATGGCGCAGGTCGCTGTTGTTGGTCCAGGTACCGCTGCGGCCGCCGTTCGCGCTGGCTTCCGAGTCGCCTTGACCCCGCCTCGATCGCTGGCCGAGAGCTTGGTCGAGCATTTCCCACAAGGCGAGCCCTCCAGCGGGTCGAGGCGGGTCGCGGTCATCCAGGCCGACCTTTCCCGTCCGACAGTGGTCGATGGATTGCGGAACAAAGGCTGGTTGGTATCCGCAGCGACGGGGTACCGAACGCTGTCGGTCGACGCCGACCCTGAGGTCCGGGTGGCGATCGCCAAAGCGGACGCCATCAGCTTCACCTCGGGTTCCACTGTTCGATCGTTCGTGGCGGCCTACGGCACCGAGGCACTCGCCGACCTTGTGGTTTCGATCGGCCCCGTCACGTCGCAAACCTGCGCCGAACTTGGCATTTCCGTCACGTCTGAGGCGCGAGATCACGATGTTGGCGGGCTCGTCGCTGCGGTCGTGGCGGCATTTTCCTAGGGTAGCGACACTGGCCACCAGAAGGTTCGGGTCGATGAGAAGACGCCGTCAACAACCAGGTGCAGGGCGAGACGCGTTACCCTCGCCGGTCGTGACACTGCAGGCAGTTGTGTTCGACTTCGACGGAACGATCTTCGACACCGAAACGACCACGTATGATGCCGTCGTCGATGTCTATACCGCCCATGGTCGTCCTCTCGATCAGGCCTGGTGGTCGACCATGATCGGGACCACCGTTGACGCCACCGATGTCGCGCTGAAACGTCTTGCCGAGGAATGCGGCATCGACGTCAATTTCATCGCAATTGAGGTTCGCGCTCGCGTGCGCGAGTTGCTCTTGCAGGCCCGCCCTCGACCGGGAGTAGAGGCCTTGGTGCTCGAATGCACCGAGGCTGGAATCCCGTTGGCTGTGGCAACCAGCGCGCCGCGAAAGTGGGTGGCGCACCACCTTTCCAACTTGGGCCTGCTCGACTCGTTCGCGGCGTTGGTGCCAGTCGATGAGGTGCGCCACGCCAAACCGCATCCCGAGCCCTACCTCACAGCGTGCCGGCTCATCGACGCGGCACCGCGCCACTCTGTCGCTATCGAAGATTCGCCCCCTGGGGTGCGCTCGGCGGTTTCGGCCGGGCTTTTCACCCTGGGTGTCGCGAGCCACCTCACCCGCGGACTGGATCTCTCGCTCGCCCATCAGCAGCACGCATCGCTCGAAGGTATCGATCTCGCCGCCCTGCGCGTCGCCGTCGCCAACCGTGACTGATGGCTCGGGGGCTCGGCTACCGAGCGCGCCGTCCGCCCTGCGCGTCGCCGTCGCCAACCGCGACTGATGGCTCGGGGGCTCGTCTACCGAGCGCGCCGTCCGCCCTGGCGTCACGTCGGCAGATGGGGCCGTCGTGGGCTGGTGGTGGGTACCGCTGTTGGCCCGCGCTGGGTCGATGAGGGGGGCTGGCCGTATGCTCGGCGACGATGACCTTTCCTGTGCGTCGCCCTCGGCGACTGCGTCTCACCCCTGCGCTGCGACGACTCACGGCCGAAACTCGACTCGGAGTGGATGACCTCGTTGCACCCCTGTTCGTCCGCGAGGATGTTTCGACGCCGCAACCCATTCTGAGCCTGCCGGGTGTGATGCAGCACACTCGCACCAGTCTGCGCCACGAGGTCGCAGAGTTGGCCGCGCTCGGCATAGCCGGGGTGATTCTGTTCGGTATTCCAGCCCACAAGGACGACAATGGAAGTGAGGCCTGGAATCCTGACGGCATCGTGCAACTGTCGCTGCGGGACCTGCGCGCTGATATGGGTGACGACATGGTGATCATGGCCGACACCTGTCTGGATGAATACACCTCGCACGGCCACTGCGGCGTACTCGACGCCCAGGGCAACGTGCGCAACGACGCCACCATTGAACTCTACGCCCGGGCCGCCGTAGCCCAAGCCGACGCCGGCGCCCACATCATCGCACCGAGCGGGATGATGGATGGCCAGGTGGGCGCTATCCGCAGCGCGCTCGATGCAGCCGGACACATTGATGCGGCCATCATGGCCTACTCAGCCAAGTACGCATCCGCCCTCTACGGCCCATTTCGCGATGCCGTCGACTGCAAAATCGTGGGCGGCGGCGACCGCAAGGGGTATCAGCAAGACTTCCGCAACGCCCGAGAGGCCATGGTCGAAGTGCAGGCTGACCTCGACGAGGGTGCCGACATCGTCATGGTGAAGCCGGCCATGAGTTACCTCGACATCCTCAGCCAGGTACGGGCGTCGGTGCAGGTTCCGGTCGCCGTCTATCACGTCAGTGGCGAGTACGCCATGATCAAAGCCGCCGCAGCCAACGGTTGGATCGACGGCCCCGCCGTCGCGTTCGAGCAGCTCACCGCGCTGAAACGGGCCGGTGCCGACATCATTCTCACGTACCTAGCCCGAGAGATCGCCGAGGCATTGCAATGACCTTCTGTTTCGAAAATTGTTCTGCCGCTGGGTGCCGGACGGACCTCTGCCAGGGGCTCGGTGACACGAACGTCAACTGGTATGAGCGCGCCCGTGACGTGATCCCTGGTGGGGTCAACTCGCCGATTCGGTCGTTCCGGTCGGTTGGTGGCACGCCGTATTTCGCGGCCAAGGCTCTCGATGCGCGGGTGTGGGATGCCGAAGGCAAGCAGTACCTCGACCTGGTGCAGAGCTACGGCGCCATCATTGGCGGCCATGCCCACCCCGTCGTGGTCGAGGCAATCCACCACGCCGCGCAGCTTGGCACGTCATACGGTGCGCCCACTGCTCGCGAAGTGCTGCTCGCGGAAGCGGTGCGGGATCGCGTACCGAGTTGTGAGATGGTGCGGTTCGTCAACTCGGGCACCGAGGCGACCATGACGGTCATCCGGCTGGCGCGCGGGTTTACCGGTCGCAGCAAGGTGATCAAGTTTTCCGGCAACTACCACGGCCACGGTGACGTTTTGCTGGCCGAGAGCGGTTCAGCCTTCGCTGTCTTTGGACTGCCCGACTCTGCCGGTGTCACCGCCCGCATGGTGGCCGACACCATCGTCGCGCCGTTCAATACCGTTCCCGAGATCGGCGACGACGTGGCCTGCGTCGTGGTGGAACCGGTTGCTGCGAACATGGGGCTCGTGGCACCCCAACCGGGCTTCCTCGAAGGATTGCGAACCGCCTGCGACAGGGCAGGTGCGCTGTTGATCTTCGACGAAGTGATCACCGGCTTTCGCCTCGCCCGCGGTGGTGCGCAGGCCCACTTCGGGGTCACACCCGACCTCACATGTTTCGGCAAAGTGATCGGCGGCGGATTGCCCATCGGCGCGTTTGGCGGTCGTCGCGATGTGATGTCGGTGTTGGCCCCCCTCGGGCCGGTCTTCCAGGCTGGCACACTTTCAGGGAACCCCTTGGCCACCGCCGCAGGTCTGGCCGCGTTGTCGTTGCTTGATGACGCGGCTTACACCCAACTGCATGCCTCGGCGCAGCGGTTGGCCGACGGCATGCGAGAGGCGATCTCGTCAGTAGACGTCCCGATCACGGTACCGGTCACCGGTTCGTTGGTCGGCCTGCACTTCAACGCCACACCGGCCGTCGATTACATGACGGCGAAGACCACCGATGTCGAGGCTTACAAGCGCTTCTTTCACGCCATGTTGCGTCGAGGTGTGGCCATGGCCCCGGGCGCGTACGAGATTCTGTTCCCCGGCTTAGCCCACACCGACGCGGTCGTCGACGAGATCGTCAACCGCGCCACAGACGCGGCCCGAGAAATCTAAGCCACGACATAAGGCGCCCGGCACCCCTTGGTCGGGCGTCGGTCGCTCGGTCCGTCGGTCGGCGGGTGGGCCGGGCGCGTCGCTCGGTCGCTGGGTCGGTCGCTCGGTCGGTGGGTGGGCGAAGTAGATAGGCTTAGGGCGGGTGGTGGAAGTAGGCGGATACGTGGGGGTCGGGTGGGGCGACGGCCACGGCGTTGCCTCCCGATCGCAGGGATTCGGTGGCGGCACAGCCGGCGGCGACGGCTTCGCGAGCGCCGACCGGTGAGGTGTCGGTTGGGCCTCCGTCGCGGGCGAAACGTAGGAATTCATCCACCAGACGGGTGTCAGCGCCACCGTGACCGCCTTCGGTCGAGGCGAACGCAAACTGCTGGTCGCCATCGGCCGAGAATCCGCCTCGACGGTTCCACAACTTCACGACGCCGTCGGTATCACCGAAGTTCTCGATGCGCCCCTCAGTGCCGATGACGGTGTAGTTCCGCCAGTAGTCGGGGGTGAAATGGCACTCCTGGTAGGAGGCGAGCACGCCGTTGTCGAGCACCATCTGCATCATGGAGAGATCCTCGATGTCGATGTCGGGATGGAGTCCCCGCTGCGCCGCTGGCGGATACACAGACGGGTCGAACCAGTTCTCGTGGCGGGTACCGTCATGACGGTCGGTTGCGCCGCCGTACACCGCTAGGCGCCCGAATCCGTGCACCACTCGGCTGACACCCCCAGCCAGCCAATGGATAACGTCGAGGTCGTGCGCACCTTTTTGCAGCAGTAGCCCCGTCACGTGTCGACGTTGAGCGTGCCAATCCTTGAAGTAGAAGTCGCCACCGTGACCGACGAAATGCCGGCACCACACCGTCTTCACCTCGCCAATCGCTCCGTCGTCGATGAGGCGCTTCATGGCGCGAACCATGCTGAAATGGCGCATGTTGTGGCCCACATACAGTCGCCCGCGGGTTCGGGCGGCAGCGGCTAGAATTCTGTCGCATCCGGCGGTCGTGATGGCAAGGGGCTTTTCGGCGAACACGGCTTTGCCTGACTCGAGCGCAGCGATCACGATCTGCTCATGGGTGAAGTCGGGCGTCGCCACCACGATGGCGTCAATGGTCGGGTCTCGCACGAGGTCTGACCAGTCGGTCGTGACGGTCGGGCGTGGGCTCAGCCGATCCGCCCAACGGTTGGCCAGGGTGGGATCGAGGTCGCACACTGCAGCCAGCACTGCGCCACCTGCTGGTCGATGCAAAATCTCGGCCAGCTGTCCACGGAGACCGAGGCCGATCATGCCGAGCCGAATGTCATCCGAGGCCGGTAATGTGCGCATGCTGCCATTGTTCCGCACCGGAGCGTGCCCGTCGGGCCAGACTGTGGCGATGACAACCGATGTGCCGCTCGTTCTGCTTGCCGCCGGGTTGGGCACACGTTACGGGGGAGTGAAGCCGCTGGCCCCGGTGGGACCCTGCGGTGAACCGTTGCTGTACATGGCTCTTCAGCAAGCCTCGGCCGCTGGCTTTGCGCGGGCGGTTGTCGTGGTCGGGGCGGCTAGCTCGTTGCCGATCCGCGAGGCGCTCCAAGGGCGATGGCGACCTGCGCTGCCGGTGTCGTTCGAGCGGCAGGATTCGATTGGTCCGGAGCGTGGTCGTCCCAGGGGAACGGTGGCGGCCGTCCTGGCGGCAGGCGAGCATGGCGACGTGGTGATCGCCAATGGCGATGATCTGTACGGAGTGTGTGGGCTGCGTACCGCCTTGAACTGGACCGCGCAACACACCGGCGGGGACGCCGCTGGCGTCTTTTACCCGGTCGGCCCGACTGTGCTCGCGCCGGGCGTCGACAACGGTGTGTCACGCGCCCTGCCGACCGTCGTCGATGGTCGCCTCACGGGTATAGCTGAGCAACGCGACGTGCACCGCCTGGCCGGCACAGTGCGGTTGGCCGACGGTACCGTCTTGGCCGATGATCAGCCCGTCTCCATGAACCTGTGGTGTCTTCGACAACAGGCGCTCATAAAGTTGCGCCAGGCATTGGATCGGTTTGTAGAGGCGTCAGGTCCCGATGCCGTATCTGAATACGGGCTGCCCGAAGCCTTGGCCGACTTGGCGACCGAGATGCACATCGACGCGCTCATCACGCGTTCTCCCTGGCACGGCGTGACGTACGCGCGAGATGTCGAGTACGTACGTGTCGCTTTGATCGCGGAACAATCGTGAGTCGCTGGCCGACGGACAGGGTGGTGCAGTGCGCCTGATTGACGGGCTGAATGAGGCCCTCGCCCTCGTTGGAATCGGGCCAGCCATCCGCCTTGACCGTCTGGCCGGCGGTCACATCCACGGTACGTGGTCCGTGCGTACGGCCACCGGGCGGGTTGTCGCGCAGGCTCTCAACGCGGATGTGTTCACCAATCTGGACGACTGCGAGCAGAATCTGAGACGCATCAGCGAACACCTTGGGGCTCGCAACGGCATCTCTGTCCCTCGCCTTCTTTACGGCATCGATGGACGGTGTCACGTGTCGGATACATCCGGTCGCATCTGGCGACTCACCGACTATGTCGTCGGCACGAGGGCCGGATCGGTGGTTCGATCGGCTTCGGTGGCGTGGCGGGCCGCCGACGCCTTTGGTCGGTATGCATGCGCTCTCACCGATCTACCCGGCCCGCCGTTGCACGTCACTATTGACTGCTTTCACGACCTTGCTGGGCGGTTGGAGCAACTCGATGCCGCCGTATTCGCCGACAAAGTGGGACGAGTCGCGAGATGCAAGCTTGACCTCGACCGCATCCGATCGTTAGCGACCAGCGTCATCTCTGCGCTGGCGGGTCTGCCATCGCAACCGGTGCGGCCAGTGCACAACGATGCCAAGGTCGGCAACCTTCGTTTCGGCGGCAGCGGCAAGATCGTCGTGCTTGATCTGGATACCACCATGCCGGGCGCCGTCATTTTCGACGTGGGCGAGTTGCTACGAACCGCCACCCACAACAACCTTGAGGATGCCGCCGGCCAGGGTCGCGCAAGGTTGGATCGGGAACGTGTCGACGCGGTCATCGAAGGCTTCGTGCACGGTATGGCTGGTCTTCTGACCCCGCCG
Organism: Acidimicrobiia bacterium; assembly: GCA_043744155.1. GTDB lineage: Bacteria > Actinomycetota > Acidimicrobiia > Acidimicrobiales > Ilumatobacteraceae > JANMCE01. Next base: position 8,159 of record JAYTVF010000463.1, read on the forward strand.
GAGTTGGCGGCGCTGCGGCCCGCTGCACCGTTGATGGCCGTCGAGAACGCCGTGCGGATGCTGGCCGACCACCTCGACGGCGACCGCTACTTCGGCGCAGACTATCCCGACCAGAATCTGCACCGAGCCTGCGCCCAGGCCACCATCGCCGCCGAACTGTGCACGATCGGCTGAAACACCCGGACCCCGACGGGGCAGGGGCAATCGGCGCTACGGTTCATGAGCATGTCTGAACAATCTTTGGCGACGGTGCGTGCGGTTTCGGAAAAGCTCGGAGATCTGGGTGCGGGCTTTTACTTCACGCCTGAAACCCTGCAGCGGGGCAAGGATCTCGGTATGCCCAACGGCTTTGCCTGGTACGTCTACGGGCGAGGCAGCGTGCTTGGTGACGTGGATGCCGAAGTCATCCAGTCGGCATTTGCCTACTTCGAGCCGAAGTTGCTTCGTAAGCTCTGGAATCAAGGGGCCGCGGTCATGTCTGCCGAGAAGGCGGCCGCCGAGTATGCAGAGTGCTGCCGAGCGTGGGGACGTCACACGTTCGCGATCGCCGACGATGCAGCGCAGTTCGCGAACTTGGCCGAGCGAGTGATCGCGCACGCCGACTCGGCTGGCCAGGCCCTGTTTGCCGGCTGGAAGGCGCAACCGCTCGGCGCCGAAGAGGATCCCGCCGGCCGGGCCGGTATGGCATGCAACGTGCTCCGCGAGTTGCGCGGCTCAATAAACATCATGGCCATCATGGCCGTTGGCCTGACACCCCAGCAGGCCCATTTCACCGCCGGGGGAGCCCCGCGTTGGAAGCTGTTCGGGTATGCCGAGGACGCCGCACCTGCAACCGAGTCCGAACTGCACGCGCAGGCTGAGGTCATCACCGACATGATCAACGCCAGGGCCTATGAAGCTTTGTCCGACGAGGAGTCGGTCTGGTTCGTCGCCGCCGTCGAGGGTCTGTACAGCACGTTGGGCTGACGCGATCCGTACATCTTGACCCACGGGTCAAGATGTACGGCAGAATAGGGGAATGGATCTCCGTTACCCCGCCGATGCCGAAGCCTTCCGTGTCGAGATCAAGGATTGGCTCCGGGAAAACCTGCCCGAAGGTTGGTTCGAACCGGGCTTCGAAATGTCGGCGACCGATCGCAAATCCTTCAATGAGGCGTGGCCAACCAAGCTGTATGGCGGCGGCTGGATTTGTGCGGCGTGGCCCAAGGAGTACGGCGGCAAAGGCCTTTCGGTGATGCAGAACGTGGTGCTCGCCGAGGAGTTTGCACGGGCCAAGGCACCCCTTCGCGCCGACTTTTTCGGTGACACCCTAGTCGGTCCGACCATTCTGCAGTGGGGCACCGAGGAGCAAAAGAAGCACTTTCTGCCTCAGATTCTCACGGGCGCCGTTCGCTGGTGCCAGGGATTCAGCGAGCCTGACTCGGGGTCGGACCTCGCCTCTCTCAAGACCACCGCGGTACTCGACGGCGATGAGTGGATCATCAACGGTCAAAAGGTCTGGACAACGCAGGCTCAATTCGCCGACTACATCTTCCTGCTCGCCCGCACCGACCCCGACGCCACTAAGCACAAGGGCATCAGCTACCTGCTCGTGCCGATGAAGCAGCCAGGGATCGAGGTGCGGCCCATCACGCAACCCGACGGTACGGCCGAATTCAACGAGGTGTTTTTCGATAACGTTCGGTGCCCGAAAGACAACGTCGTTGGCGGAGTGAACAACGGTTGGGTGGTGACCAACACCACCTTGGCCCACGAGCGCGGCATGTCGGCCACCACGAGCTATCGCCGTTTCGAGGACGAATTGCGACTGATGACCGAGGCGGCCCGTGACAACGGTGCCATAGCTGACGCCGGGGTCCGTCAGGGCTTGGCGCGCTATTTCACCAAGATCCAAATCTTGCGGATAAACGGATTGCGGGGTTTGTCGGCCACGGTGAACAAGGTGAAGGATCCGGCCGTGGTCACGCTCGGTGCCACCAACAAGATGTTCTGGTCGGAGATGCATCGTGACGCGATGGAACTTTGTCTAGCGATATTTGGGGCGGGGTCGATGTTGGTGACAGTCGGTCCTGACTCGGGTAGTTGGCCCGGTGTAACCCGCCAGAAGGGACGCGAAGGTTACCCAGTGTCTCCAATGATCTCCGCGTTCTTCTTCAGTCGCAGCGAGACGATCTGGGGAGGCACTGCCGAAATCCAGCGAAACATCGTCGGCGAGCGCATCCTGGGCCTCCCAAAGGAACCACAAGTAGCGGTCAAATAGCCGCTTTAAGTATTCGGACATGAGCTTGACTGGACATCGTGGGTTAGGGTTTGCATGTGATTTTCCCTACGCAGCGGCGGCTTCGATCCCTCGGGGTCTTGGCGCCGGCCGTTGCGTTGTTCGCCGTCTCGTCGATGTCCGCGCTTTCATCGTCCCAGGTGGCAGCAGCTGAGGAGCCATCGTCGATGACTGCCCCTGCGTCGACATCGGCCCCTGATGTCGACGGCGATGGTCAGCCGGATGCATCCACCAGCGCTCCCGCCGATGCCACAACGCCCCCGCCTGTCTCCACCAGC
>JAYTVF010000464.1:0-3138 GCA_043744155.1 Acidimicrobiia bacterium
TGCGCCGAGGTGTTCGTTGGCCAGAGCCAGGCAATCCCGGGCACAGGCCACGCTGGTTAGTGGATCGATCACGATCCAGCCGACCTCTCCGGCGATGAAGGTAATGTTCGAGATGTCGTATCCCCGTGCCTGCCAGATACCGGGCGCTACCTCGAACAGGCCGTGAGCGAGGTTGAGTTTCGACTGGCGCCAAAGGCTCGGGTTTACCGTGTCGGGTGCGGGTGCATCAGCTGAAATGAAGGCGTAGCGATTGATATCCCAGCTCACCGCGTGCTCGCCCTGGATCCGACCGGTCCGATGCTGGGCGATGAGGCCTCGGCCGGCGCGGGCGAAATCCTCGGGGTCGAGGTCGAACTGCACCGCAGCGTTTGCCTGTTGTGTGTGGGCCGTGGCGGCTTTCGGATCCTCTGGGCGGGTCGGTTCAGTCACGCCAACATCTTGACCGATCGCAGAAACCGCTGCCCGTTACTCTCTGTGGGCAGGCGGCAACACATCCGACGGAATGGAAGAACGGCACATGATCATTGTTGATAAGGCGGTGCAACGACGACACCAGCAGGGAAAGCCGGTGCTCTTCGGAATGTTCGGCGCAGGAGCGATGGCTCGCGGTACTGTCAATCAGACCGAGCGGTACCTACAAGGCATTACCGCCGCCGCTATCTGTAACCGCACGATCTCTGCCGCGGTCGAGGCCTACGCCGCCGCAGGTCAGACGAACGTGGTAATTGTGGACACCGCCACCGAACTCGATGCCGCGCTGCGAGCAGGACAGCGAGCAGTCACCTCAAACCCTGAGGCCATGTGTGCCTCTGAGATGCTCGAATGTCTGGTGGAGATCACCGGTCACATCGAGTACGGGGCGCGGGTGTCGACCATGGCCATCGAGTTCGGCAAGCACTTGGTGCTCATGAACGCAGAAATCGATGCCACTATCGGGCCTCTTTTGAAGCATCGGGCCGATGCCAAAGGCGTGATCGTGAGTGGTTGCGATGGAGATCAGCCGGCCGTGCAATTGAACGTGCTGCGCACTGTGGTTGGTTGGGGGCTCAAGCCGCTTTTGTGCGGCAACATCAAGGGCTTGCAGGATCACTACCGAAATCCCACCACCCAGGCCTCGTTTGCGGCTCAGTGGGGTCAGACGCCGAATATGGTGACTAGCTTCGCGGATGGGACCAAGATCTCGATGGAGCAGGCCGTCGTCGCCAACGCCACGGGCATGGGAGTGGCACAGCGCGGCATGTTGGGCCCGGAATATCGTGGGCACATTGACGACATGACCTCGATGTTCGATGTCGAGATGCTGCGCGAGCGCGGCGGCATTGTCGACTACGCCCTCGGTGCGGTGCCCAGCCCCGGTGTGTTCGTGTTTGCCGAAGCCCAAGACGACGTGCAGCGACGTCACCTGGAGTACGCGAAGTTGGGCACTGGACCGCTGTATAGCTTCTATATTCCTTACCACCTCACACAGTTCGAGGTGCCTGACACGGTGGCTCGCGTGGTCCTGTTCGGCGATGCCGCAACGGCACCGATCGGTCAGCCCGTGGTCGATGTAGTGGCCGCGGCCAAGATCGATCTTGACGCCGGTATGACGCTCGATGGACTCGGCTACTACATGACCTATGGGCTGGCCGAAAACTACGACACCGTACGAGCCGAGCGGCTTTTGCCTATAGGTCTGGCCGAGGGGTGCGTACTCAAGCGGCCGCTGAAGCGAGACGACGTCTTGACCTATGACGATGTGGAGATCCCGCCCGGCACAGTCGTGCATGCGTTGCGGGCCGAGCAGGATCGATTGTTCCCGGGTACCTCAACGAGATCCGCTCGGCCGCTCTACGCCTAAGCTCGACTGCTCATGTCGCTGCTGCCCGTCGGCCATCGTCGTCAATCCCTCGTTCTCGCCATCATTGGGCTGCTACTCGCCCTGGCGGTCGCTGTCGGCTCCGCGCCGTCTGGGCCCGCTCACGCGCAGACGACGCCAACGGAAACGGTGCGGGTGGCCATAAAGCCCCTCGAGCCGTTCGTGACCAAGCGGGCCGACGGCTCGTACGCGGGATTCTCCATCGATCTGTGGGATGAGGTGGCCCGCCGCAACGGGTGGAAGACCGAATACATCTGGAACGAGACCGTGGGCGATCTGCTCGCTACTGTCAAAGATGGTCGGGCCGATGCCGGCATCGCGGGAATCTCGATGACCCAGGAGCGAGAGGAGGTGCTCGACTTCTCGTACCCGATGTTCAACGCTGGGCTCAGCGTCATGGTCGGGGCAGCATCGGAGACGACCTGGAGGCAGAGCGTCGGCCGTATATTCTCGCCGACGCTGTTTCGCCTACTCGGCTTGGTCATTCTGGTGCTTTTTGTGGCGGGCAACATCGTGTGGGTGTTCAACCGGCACCGCGATGACTACCCACAAGGCTATATCCGCGGCGTTGGTGAAGGCATGTGGTGGTCGGGCGCCACCATCATGGCCAACGAGCCCAGCGGCCGTGAGCCGTCGCGAGCATGGAGTCGCATCATCGCCCTCATCTGGATCTTTGGGGGGATCATCTTCGTCGCGAACCTCACGGCGTCGATCTCGTCGCAGCTCACGGTGCAGCGTATCGAAGGTCGTATCAATGGCGTCGACGATCTCGGTGGCAAACGGCTCGCGACGGTGAAAGGCACGACGGCGGCCAAGGAACTACAGACTCGCGGCCTGCCGTTCGAGGAGGTGGCCAACCTAGCGGAGGCCTACACGGCGCTCGACACAAAGAAGATCGATGCCATCGTATTCGACGCTCCGGTGCTGCTGTACCGCGCATCGCACTCGGGCAAGGGGCGCGAGCGGGTTGTCGGTTCGATCTTTCGACCTGAGTCCTATGGCATCGCCCTGCCGACCGGATCACCTCGCCGGGAGCAGATTGACGCAGCCTTACTCTCGATGACGGCCGATGGCACCTACAACGCCCTCTACAACCGCTACTTCGCGACCATCACCGGCTGAGAATAGAGCATGAACGTCGGCGCAAAGCCGATCTTAAGAGTGTCGCCTTATGATGCCAGCCTGCTCTAGTCGCTCACAGAGTGATCCGTCACGCCGACGTTCGGGCCTATCGGTCAGGTCGCCGGCGGGACGTGGCCGGGCAGGGTGGCGCTGCCACC
>JAYTVF010000465.1:0-3135 GCA_043744155.1 Acidimicrobiia bacterium
GACGCGGGCATCGTGACGATCACGCTGAACCGGCCGATGCGAAAAAATGCCATTGATGCGGTGATGTGGGAAGAACTCGGTCACACCCTTCGGGAGATCCAGTTCAGCACGGTCGATCGTGTCGTGGTGATCACCGGAGCCGCCGATGCCTTCTGCTCAGGTCAGGATCTCAACGCCTTGAACAGCGGTGTGAGCCGGCACCCCCTGCAGCGTATGCGCTATGTCGGTGAGGTCGCCCTCACGCTGCATCGTCTGCCGCAGCCCACCATCGCCAAGGTGAACGGCGTGGCTGCCGGCGCAGGGTTGAATATGGCGCTGGGTTGCGATCTCATTGTGGCCTCGGATTCGGCCAGATTCAGCGAGATCTTCCACAAGCGAGGTCTGTCTCTCGACTTCGGTGGAACCTGGTTGCTGCCCCGGCTGATTGGATTGCATCGAGCCAAGGAGTTGGCGTTCTTCGCCGACATCATCGACGCCCACGAGGCCGAGCGCCTGGGATTGGTAAATCGCGTGGTGCCGGCGGCCGAACTGGATGCCTTCGTGGATGCATGGGCACGTCGGTTGGCCGCCGGGCCGCCACTGGCGCTCAGCGAGACCAAGCGGATGCTGAACAACGCCTTTGGCGCCACCATGGAACAATCACTCGAAGAGGAGAGTTGGTCCCAGACCATCAACTTTGGCACGCAAGACACCGCCGAGGCGATGGTCGCCTTTACCGAGAAGCGCGATCCGCGCTTCCAAGGGCGCTAGACCTAAGGGATGCAAGTGTTGGGTAGGCGGCTCGCCCTCGTCGTCGCGCTCGTGGTGGGCACGGTCAGCTATTCCTCGGTGACGTTCGGCCAGACTGAGCCATCTCCGGAAGAGACCGCGGCAGAATCGGCGGCGACCTTGCCGACGACCAACCCGCTCACGACGGCCACAGAGCCGACGACGCCACGCACAACCACCACACTGGCACCGTGCGAGAAGACGGCCGACCCGGCACTCACCTTCGTCGGCCACCCCATCATTCGCGCTGAGACGGTGGTGACGTTCCAGATCGAGCGAGTAGTGACCGGCAACCTCACCGGAGTCACCGTCGATGTGAACTTCCCTCTCGATGACCGGTTCCTCTTCGATGGCCGACCCTACCGAGTGACCGCCAGCTATGACGCAGAGTCAAAGGTGTTCGTTTCGAAGGTGCGGCCACCCCGCAACAAGCCGGCGCACTGTTTGGCCAAGGACAAGATCTTCACCACCCACGAGGACGGTTCGGCCATCGACACTGGGATCTTTGCCGGTATGGCCGGAAACTGGAAGTTCGTGCCGCTCGACCTGCTGTACCCCGTGGCCGGTGCCATCGGGCTGCTTGTGGTGCTGGTGCTGCTCAAACGGGGCGTGGTGCTGCTGCTCCGGTCGGCGTTTCGGTGGCGGAGTCGGCGACACGAGATGCCAACAACCGACTTCTGACCTCGGCCATGGCGTCGGCCAAATCGGGTAACGACCGCTCGACTGCCTCGCCTGCCCGACAAAAGATGAAGCGGCAATCGACCACCGGCGCACCGAGAATCGTTTCGACCGCAACCGCGTAGCCAGCCCCCTGCAGTCGATAGTGCAGCACACGCTCATCCAGCGCGCTGTCGGTTACCGAGTCGGTCTTGTAGTCGACAACGACGTAACCGGCGTCGGTGCGGTAAAGCAGGTCGACGTAGCCCTCGAGCACGCGGGCACCAACCTTGGTGCCGACAAACATTTCCCGCCAATGGGGGTGAGCGGCGGCCTCCTTCACCGTTGGCGACCGCAGCGCGGATCGAACGAGATCGGCAATGACCGACTCCTTCCCAATGACACCTTCGGCCGCGGCTTGAGCGGCACTGGTGGCATCCACATCACGCTCAGAACTCAGATTGATGTTCTGCAATACACCATGCACCGCGCGGCCGACGGCAGTGCCGTATCGGCCGCGATTCCAGGGAGGCATATCGAGCGGTCGCGCATCTTTGGCGAGTCCGGGCTGCTCATCCTCATCAGAGGCGAACCCGGCCAGTCGTGATGGCGAAATAGTGGTCGGCTCCAGCGCAGCCTCGAAGAGGCGCGCCCGGTCGTCGCGCCACTGGGCTGCATCGAAGCGGGGGACGACAAGGCTCCCGACCGTGAGGTCGGCTTCAGGCAAGGGTGCCTCGGCCCGAAGCCCGTCTGACCAGACCACATGGTGGGCGCCGGCGACGCATGCATCGGCGATCAGGCTGGCGCTCGGGGCCGCCCCAGCGGCGTAGCCTCGCCGTGGCGGTGCCTTGCGGTGCAACGAGACGACCAAGTGATCTCGGGCCCGAGTGCAGGCCACATACAACAGGCGTAGACGCTCCTCGTGATCCATCTGATCGTCCAGTTCACGAGCCTCGTCATAGTCAGAGGTGCTGATGTCCTTGCGTACACCGATCTCGGGGCGGCCGCGATGCCACCGCACCGAAACCCCGGGACGGTCTCCTCCACGCTTGGTCGACAAGCCCGCCACCACGGTGATCGGGAATTCGAGACCCTTGGCCGCGTGCACGGTCATGATGCGCACCGCGTCGTCGTCATGGTCGGCAAGCGCAGCGTCGCCGGCATAGGTGCCTTCACGACCTTGAAGCGCGCACCAGCCCAGAAAGGATCGCAGCCCTCGACCCCCGGCGCCGGCCCACGCTCGTGCCTGATCGAGCACGAAACGAAGGCGACGCCAAACGTCGGGGGAGCGGGCGCCGAGCAGCGCCACCTCGAACATCCGGCGGTCATAGACGAGTCGCTCGAGCAGTTGTGCGGGTGACAACCAGCGGCGTTCGTCATGCAAGGCCCGCAGGTAGGTGAGGGCGTCATGCACCGGATCATCGGTGCGCGTCCGTTCCGGCACACGCCCGACCAGCAGGTTGAATCGACCCTCACGCTGTCGCCAGAAGGCCAGGTCGACATCGGAGCAGCCGAACAGCGGGCTGCGTAAGGTAGCCACCAGCGACAGTTCGTCGCTGGGATCATCGACGGCGCGTGCCGCTAAAAGAAGATCACGAATCTCCCGTGTGGCATAGACCAGCGAACTTGACTCGGCGCGGTAGGCAATGCCGACCGCTGACAAGGCATCTTCGATGGCCGGAAGCGAGATACGGGTCGGGAGCAGAATGG
>JAYTVF010000466.1:0-10652 GCA_043744155.1 Acidimicrobiia bacterium
GAATACCCCTCCAGAATAATCGAAACCAACAAAATACCGAGCCCGATGAGGAAGTACTTCGGCTCATGGGGGTGCAGCACCTTGTCGATGCCTTCATACAACGCGAAACTCCCGCCCAGCGTGAAGAGCACCAGCGCCACGGCGAACGCCCAGAAGTACCGCTCGCGGCCATATCCGAAGGGGTGTTTCACGGTGGCCTGCTTTTTTGCGCGCTTGGCGCCCAGCATCAGCAGACCCTGATTTCCGGTATCGGCCAGCGAATGCACCGATTCGGCCAGCATCCCGGGTGAACGGGTGAAGGCGAAACCGATGAGTTTGGCGCACGCTATCCCCAGGTTGGCGATAAACGCGGCAATGATGGCTTTCTTGCTTCCGTCCTGCATGAAACGCGATTGAATCAGAGAATGTCTCTTCACGATGTTTTCACCGGATGTGCCCAAAGCCATGTGCGACTCGTGCGGTGGCTGGAGGAGCGCCCCTCTACCGACGTGGCGGCCCCTAGTCGACTGCCGGGTTGGACCGTTGGGCACGTCCTATCGCACATCGCCCGGAACGCCGATGGGAGCCGCAATATGCTCGACGGCGCTGCGGTCGGCGAGATCTGGCCGATGTATCCGGGCGGATTGGAGCAACGATCACAGGGCATCCAAGACGGTGCATCGCGCCCGTTCGCCGAGCAGGTCGCTGACATCAGAGACTCGGCGAGCCTCGTCGAGCAGGCATGGAACAGTCTGTCGCCACAGGCGTGGGACGGAGAGGCCGCGGGGCCGTTCGGAAAAATCCCGGTGAACACTGCGCCGCTGCGTCGTTGGCGCGAGGTTGAGATCCACTGGCTCGATCTCGGTCTCGGCTACACCTGGCAGCAGTGGCCCGACGCGTTCGTCACCGCCAACCTTGACAACCGACGGTCGGCTTTCGGTCAGCCGGTTCCCGATGATGTCCAAGCCATGGGCGACAAGGCCCAGTTGGCCTGGTTGTTCGCCCGGCCAGTGGGAGAGGGCATCACGCCTCCACCCGCGTGGTTCTGAGGAGGGCGGCCAGATCAGTGAGCCAGGGCGCTATCTGCGGGGCGGGCGGCCGCCACATAGGTGGCCCGGAAGAGGGCGACGAACAGCACGCCAGCCAGCGCCATCACGACCGATGACACGACCATTGGCGTGTTTGAACCGATACCGCTGGTGATATAGCCGACCAAGACCGCGGCCGGCACCTGGGCCAGGCTTTGCACACTCGAAGAAATCCCCATCGCCTGGCCCTGTTTGCCTGGTTCGGCCGAGCGGCTGATGAGGCTGGTGAGGTTCGCCATGCACAGGCCATTGAAGGCCGTGAAGATCGGTATTTCGAGGTAGAGCGGCAGGGTGCTCGTGGCCCAAACATAGGTGAAAATGGCGATCGCGTTGCCGAAGAAGGCGAATCTCAGCACCTTGTAGTCGGGCAGCTTCTTGGCCACGATGCCCACGAGTACGCCCTGCGATAGGGCGATGAAAATGCCGACCAAGGCAAAGAAGTCGCCGGTCTTTGCCTGATTGAAACCGAATTTTCGGTTGAGGTACACACCGGCGAACGTGGTGAAAAAGGTGAATCCGGCCATAAAGGTGAAGCTGGCCAGAAGGGGTACTCGCAATCGCGCCGAGCTGAATCCCTCGACCACGTTATGAATCGCTTTGCTGAATTCGACCCGACCGTCGGTGATCTTGCGCTTCAAGGTCTCGGGCAGCAGGGTCAGTACGAGCACGCAGTTCGACGCGGCCAAGATGGCTGCGAACCAAAACGGGGTCGAAGCGCTGAACCAACTCGGGGTGTGGAAAAGGCCGTAGAAACTGCTGTTCGGGGCGCTCAGTCGGCCGCCGAGATACGGCCCGATGACAAATCCCAAGCCGAACGCCGCGCCCAGGATACCGAAATTCTTGGCCCGATTCTCATTGGTGCTGATGTCGCCGATGGCCGCTTGGGCCACGGCGATGTTCCCCCCGGTGAGACCGTCGAAGCCGCGGGCGACGAACAACAGCGGCAGGTTCTTGTTGATGATTCCGATGGCGAAAAGCACATAGCTCATCGAGGTGCCCGCTATCGACAGGGCCAGGATCGGACGACGCCCATAGCGATCCGAGAGCTGGCCCAGGATCGGGGCAGCCAAGAAGATGCAGAACGGAAAGATGGCCTGTAGCCAGCCGAGTGTTATGAGCGCGCTCTTGGGCGAACCCGTCAAGACCCGGTACGGCGAGTTCGGGTTGATGAGCAATGGGAAGACCGGGATCAGGATCCCGAACCCCAACAGATCGATGAAAACCGTCGTAAAGATGGCAAGCAGCGGACTACGTCGGGATGCGACAGACATGCAGACTCCCTGGAGCGAGGAAATCTCGAATGTAGTGCCAGCGACGCTTACGTCCCCGGTTGGCCGTTGCGGCGGACGACGACGAAGGATTCGTCTTGGAACCAGAGGCCACCGTGGCGGCGCACGACATCGGTGGTGGCGTCGAGATAGTCGGCGCGTTCGAGTTCGGCCATGATGCGGTCTTCTTCAATCTGGGCCACGTACACGGCGGCGTTCCAGGCAGCCAACATCGTCGAGGTGCTGATGCGGCTCGACACCTCGCTCGGCATGGCGTGCAGGTGATAGCTGAACAGGGCCCGATCGTCACTGGCGCCCTCGAACGTGAACGGCGCGGCCCCCGCAGCGGCATTCAGGTGCGCCGCCATCTCGTTGATCAGGGTATGGCGTGGGGTGGCGAACGGTTGCTCTTCCGGCCAAATCCGACGGATGATTTCCATGCCGGGGTCATGGCCGGTTGACTGCACCACAACCAGGCGACCACCGACACGCAGTTGGCGGGCTACTGGTGCCAGCACCGTCTTCACCTTGCCCAGAGCCGAAGTGCGGCACCGGTAAGGCTGCACTGCAAGGGCCAAGTCGTACCCCTGGCGTTGCGGGGAACCCATGTTTCTGGGGATGACATCGCTGAGCACGAACTCGTGATCCTTGCGGTACAGCACCAGCACCGATGGCTCCGCGTACACCGGGTTTCCCGTCTTTTCGCTGGTCGTCGTCTGCCAATCGGTCGTGAGGATCTCATCGAGACTCTCGATCTGCCCGACGAATTCATGAGCGGTGGTGCCATCCAACGCGATCTCATGCCAGTTTAGGTTGGCTTGATGGGCGGGTGATCTCGGGTACAGCTCTGGGGCCTCAACATAGGACATATTGGTGAGTACGACGACGGTTTGGGGATGCTCGGCCAGGCGGTCAGGCAGCGTCGACAAGGTGAGTCGGGTGTCCTCCATGCTGATTTCCTTGCCGACGACGCACAACGGCACGTGCGGGAACTTGTGGTGCAAGTGCCGCAATACGTGGCTCATTACTTGGCCGTTGCCGGTGCCGGCGTCGAACACACGAAGGGCGGGCGGCTGAGGCTTCAAGTAGTTGAGCTCGCGCCCGATTCGTGCTGCGACCACTGGCTTCTCGCTCGTCGTCGTGACGAAGAGAAGGTATTTCTCGCGGTTGTCGTAGAAACGAAACGGGCCGTCCGATGCCGTCTGAGTCGCGGTCATGTCGTCAGTTCCCCCAATGTGATCGTCAGAAGCGAAGGATGTCTTGCCAGCCCTGCAAAAGCTTGTGATCCCCGAAGATCTCGACCCGTTCACGACCAACGCGGTTGAACAGGAAAAGGGCCAGATCCGACGCGGCGCCGCGCACCGCCGTCGTTGCCTTCGCGTGACCCGAGGTCACGCGAACCTCGCCGTCATGGATATCGAAGGTCCACTCGCCGTCGGCATCGGTGCAGTGTAGGTGGACGTCACCAACCAAGGGCGAGAGGTCGGCGCCGGTCCGCCGAATGATGCGCGCAATCATGAGGCGTAGAAACTCATCGATGGAATCGACGGCGATGTCGCTGTCGATCGGCTCGGGATTTCCGGTTGCCGATTGGGCATCCCACCGGTGAGCCGCGACCTCCAGAGCCTGCCGTCGGAGCCAAAATCGATTGGTCTGCGGTATCCCGAGAAACGTCCAGGTGGGCGCGTCGAGATCGACCTCATCGAAGGCCGCGATGAGCGGTGCTGCGCCCGCGGCCAGATAGTCGGCCGGGGCCTGCTCGCCATCCCAGCCGATCCGCGCCGGTTCGCCGTTGCGAACGATATGAGTCGCCCACCGCTGTACCTCGCCCATGTGGCAGGCCAATTGGCCAAGATTCCAGTTTGGGCAGCCGGGAACCGGGGAGTCATTCGGGGTCTGGCGAACAATGGTGACCATGCGCTCGGTCTCATCTCGGATGACGGTTCGATAGTCGATTGCCATAGTGATGACGGTAGCCTTTCTGTATGAGCAGTCCGTTCGCCATTGCCGAAGAAGTGGTCCCTGACGACCTCATTCTCACCCTTACCCAAGCCGGCCGATTCAAGATCATCGAGCTTCGCGATGGCGAGCCCGAAGGCAAGCAACTGGGCTTGCGGCTCGAAATTCTCGCCGACACCGGCGCTGAGTTCACTTACGACCTGTCATTCCAAGAGTTGGTGAAGGCCGACTTCAGCGACATCGTGCGCAATCACGGTGGCCTTCGGGTCATCATCCCCGCCCAGGACGCCCCCAACCTCGAGGGCGCCACGCTCGACTATGAAGACGGTGGGCTGGTGCTGCGCAATCCGAACAAGCCAAAGGCCATGGTGTTACTCGGCACGCTGACCGTGAACGACGCGCTGTCCGATCAGGTACGCGGCATCGTGGCCGACAACATCAATCCGTCGCTCGATGCGCACGGCGGCTTCGTCACCTACGTCGGCCACGACGGTGAGGGTCGCGTCTATATGACCATGGGTGGCGGCTGCCATGGCTGCTCGATGTCGAAGCAGACCATGCTGCAGGGCGTGCAATCGACCTTGAAGGAACTGATCCCCGGGATCGAGCGAGTCGTTGACGCCACCGATCATTCCATCGGCGAGAGCCCCTACTACGCGTGACCGACTCGCCGGTGCCGCCCAGTGGCCTCCCGGGGGATGATGTCGGGGCTCACTACCGGGTCAGTCGGCAGCGCTTCATCGAGTTAGTTCGCACTCTTGACCCCTCACAGCTCGATCTGGCGGTGCCTGCCTGTCCGGGATGGACGGTGCGTGACGTGCTTGGCCATGTCGCCGCTATTGCTGACGACGCTCTGAACGGCCGACTCGCAGGTATTCCTAGCGACGCGCAAACCGCCGATCAAGTACGCCGATCCGGCGAGCTCTCCGTCGAGAATCTGCTGGCGCGCTGGGAACAGCAGTCAGAAGAGTTCGAGTCGATTCTCACCTCGGTCGGTGGGCAACTGGCCCCTGCGGCCATCGATGTCGCCACCCACGAGCAAGACATCCGAGGCGCCACGGGGCAACCCGGACAACGAGCGAATCAAACCTTACTTTGGTCGATTCCTCGACTGGTCGGTCGGTTCCAAGAGCGCTTGGCCGAGGCCGATTTGGCTCCTGTGCGGGTGGTAATCGACGGCGAACCCATGGCCGAGGGCGTCGCTGGGGGCCTCAGCCTTGAGACCACCGCCTTCGAAGCATTCCGGGGCATTCTCGGCCGACGCAGCGCCGACCAGGTGCGTGCGTTGTCATGGTCTCGCAATCCGGGGGCCGCGCTCGCTGCCTTCTTCGCATTCGGCCCGGCCACCGTGGACATCATCGAAGAAAGTTTGTAAAAGTCTCCGCGACTTTTGTTGCGATGACAACGTCTGAGATAGACGACGGCTTGTCTCCCGCTGAGCCGTCAACGTAACACCCAAGGACACGGCGCACTCTCCAGGAGTGCGCCGTGTCTTTTACTTGAGGCCCACTGTGTTTTCGGTTCGGTCGAGCACTGATCGCACCGCCAGCACGAGTCCGTCGGCGTCGAGGCCCAGTCGGGCCAAGATACGGTCGGGCTTTCCATGTGGAATGAACTTGGCGGGCACGCCGAGTTGCACGACGACGGGCACGAAACCATCCGAAGCGTTCATCATTGCCGCGGCCATGTGGCTGCCGACCCCACCGTCGACGATGCCGTCCTCGATCGTGATGACGGCTCGGTGGAGCGCGGCATCAGCGATCATGAGCGGATCGAGCGGCTGCACCACGCGCGGGTCCCAGATCGAAACCGAAATCCCGTCGACAGCTAATTTATCCGCGGCTCGTTCGGCGGCCTCGACCATCTTTCCGACGGCCAGAATGCAGACTCGGCCGTCGCCTTCGCGCACCCGTCGGGCCGCGAACCCCACCCCGACGCACGAGTCGGGCACCTGACGAGCCTGACCCTTCGGGTAGCGGATCGTGGCAGGGCCATCGGGGCACAGTTCGAGGGCATCGTGCAGCATGACCTTGAGTTCTTGGGCCGATGACGGAGCGAAGACCGTCATACCCGGAACCTTGCTCAACAGCGCCATGTCGTAGACCCCGTGGTGCGAAGGGCCGTCGTCGCCGGTGATACCAGCCCGATCGAGGGCGAAAATGACAGGTAATCGGTGGAGCGCCACGTCGTACACCACCTGATCCCAGGCTCGGTTAAAGAAGGTGGAATACAGTGCAACGACCGGTCGCAAGCCACCCAGGGCCATACCGGCTGCACCGGTGACGGCATGTTGCTCGGCGATACCGACGTCGAAGAAACGGTCAGGAAAACGGTTTTGGAAGGGCAGTAGCCCGGTCGGCCCGGGCATAGCCGCCGTGATGGCCACCAGCGTTGGTCGTGCGGCAGCCTCGGCAATAATGGCGTCGGCGAAGGCCTGGGTATAGCCGGTCGGGGTCGACTTCGGCGGCCCGGTGAGGGGATCGAAGACCGGAGCATCGTGCAGGTGCTTCTCGTCGTCATCCTCGGCTGGCGGGTAGCCGCGACCTTTTTGGGTAAGGACATGCACCACGTTGGGGCCATCGAATTCGATGGCGTTGCGTAGCGCCTGCTCGAGTGCAGGGATGTCATGACCATCGATCGGACCCGAATAGCGAACACCGAGGGTTTCGAAGAATGCCGGTGGTTGGAAGTACTCGCGCACGGCGGCCTTCACTGCGTCCATGCCCTTTTCGGCCTGGCGGCCCACGATCGGCAGATTGTGGAGCGCTTGTTCGATGCGGCGCTGCCGGCGCATATACACCGGGTTGAGTCGGATCTGAGCCAGGCTACCCGACAGCTGCGAGATAGTCGGCGCATAGCTGCGGCCGTTGTCGTTCAGCACGATGATGACCTTGCGGTTGGCGTGGCCCAGGTTGTTCAGCGCCTCATAGGCCATACCACCGGTCATCGACCCGTCGCCGATCACGGCCACGATGTGGCGGTGGTGGTCCACGCCTGCGTCGCGCGCCACCGCAAGCCCGTAGGCGTAGGACAAGATGGTGGAGGCGTGGCTGTTCTCCACGAAATCGTGGCGGCTTTCTTCGCGGCTGGGGTAGCCCGACAGCCCGTTTTCTTGCCGTAACTGCTCGAACCCGGCTTTGCGGCCGGTGACGATCTTGTGCACGTAGGCCTGGTGGCCGGTGTCCCACAAAATGGCGTCGAGCGGGGAATCGAACACCCGATGAAGCGCCAGGGTGAGTTCGACCGCACCAAGATTCGACCCGAGATGACCGCCCGTTTCCGCGACGGCCTGCACGATGAATTCGCGTATCTCGGCTGCCAGCTGGGTCAGCTGTGCATCGGTGAGGTTCCGCAAGTCACTCGGATCATTGATTTCGTCGATGAGCATCGAATGCGACACCTTTTCTTCCCGCCGCGCTTTAGGCCCCTTGACGTTACCCGTCACCCCCGAAGCGTGTTTAGTCGGCTCGAACAGTGTCTTTACCGGAAAATGACGCAGGCACTGTCAGCTTCGTCGATTGGATGCCGATGATCATCGAGCGCCAATCGACGAAAGGTCATCGGATCCATGCCGACTCCCGCCAGTGATGTAGCCCACCTGCTTCGCCGCGCCGCGTTCGGTGGAACCCCGCAGGAGATTGCTGCACTGGCACAACTCGATCTTGTCGACGTCGTCAACCGGGTGCTCGACCTGAGCAACGCACCGGCTGATGTACCTCCTGCGTCCTACGGCGACCCGAACGTCGGCGCGTGGACGCAACTGGTCGACCTCATCCACTGGTGGCTGGACCGAATGGCGAATTCATCGACTCCGGTCATCGAAAAGATGGCGCTTTTCTGGCACGGCCATTTCACTTCGAGCCAGGACACGGTGAACAACGTCACCTGGATGTATGAGCAGAATACCCTGTTTCGACGCCGAGCTTTGGGTGACCTCCGGCTGCTCACGCAAGAGATGGCCGTTCAGCCTGCCATGCTCGAGTACCTCGACAATCGCTCCAACACCAAACGAGGAGCGCAACAGAACTTCGCCCGCGAACTGATGGAACTGTTCACCATGGGTGTCGGCAACTACACCGAGGTCGAGGTTGCGGAGGTGGCGCGGGCCTGGACCGGCCACACCATTACTTGGCCGAACGTGGTCTACTCATTCAACGCCAGCCTGCACGACACCGGAAACAAGACGATCTTCGGTATCACCAAGAACTGGGATGGGCCCGACGTCGTCGATGCCATCTTCACACTTCCCGCCAAGCGGGCGGCCGTTGCGACCTACGTCACGACCAAGTTGTGGGCGTTTTTCGCCTATCCGAATCCGACCGCTGCCGTCGTCGCGCCGCTGGCAGCGGCGTTCGATGCCGCCGATTTCGATGTCACCGCCGTGCTGCGGGCCATGTTCGTGCACCCCGAGTTTTACAGCACGACGGCCAAAAACGCGCTCGTGCGAAGCCCGACCGAATATGTGGTCGCGGTGCTGCGCGGCACTGGCCTGAAAGCGGCCGATATTCATCCAGAGTGGTACGACGATCGCATGGGGCAGGCGCTGTTCTATCCACCCAATGTGGCGGGCTGGAAGAACAATGCCTACTGGCTGACGACGAGCACAATGGCGGCCCGTGCGGATTTAGCCGACCATGTGAACCAGCGACTCGATGCCCTGAAGGTGCATCCATTGGCCGCCTCGGCGTCGATGACGGTACCCCAGGCAGTCGATGCTGCGCTCGCCTTGATCGATGTGCCGGTGTCGACCGGCACCCGAGCCGCGCTGACGGATTGGCTCACTCGCACTCGGGCAGGGCAGCACCGTTGGACTGAAAACAAGCTTGTCATCCTTGCGCTTCTGGCGCCCGAGTTTCACGTCGCCTAGAACGGATTTTGCCGGTGCTCTCCTCCGAAATCGAAGCATGTGACGCGCTGGGACTGCTCAGCCGCCACGATACGAGCGCCCTGGCCATCAGCCGTCGTCGCTTCCTGCAAGCAATAGCCGCGGGTGTGGCCGGTACCCTGGCGGCCAGCCTTCTGCCCGACGGCGCGGCGTCAGCGCTCACCACCATTGGCGCCCACGATGGTGTGCTGCTGCTCATAAATCTGTCTGGTGGCCTCGATGGTCTGAACACCGTGGTGCCCTTTGGTCAGGGTGCCTACTATGACCTGCGGCCCGACATCGCCATACCCGAAGCGTCAACGCTGCCCCTCGCGGACGGTGTTGGCTTGCACCCACGATTGACTTTCATGAAAGAGCGATTCGACGCCGGTCAGGTAGCGATCGTGCAAGGTGTCGGCGTACCCGACCCCGACTTCAGCCATTTCACCATGCAGGCCCGATGGATGGATGGCTCAGTTCGTACGCCCCCTAGCCCGTCGACGGGATGGATCGGTCGGTGGCTCGACGGCATGGACGCGTCGGATCTGCTGCAAGCGGTGCATCTCGGATGGGGCGGCACGCCGCTGCACCTCATCGGCGCTCACCGCGGGGCGGTGGCGCTCAATCCGTCGAACGGGGGTTACGGTGCTTCGAGCGATGGATGGATTCAGGATTCGTATCGGGCTCTTCGCGACATGGCCGCCAGGAGTGCGCCAGTCGGCACGTGGGCGAACACGGTCGCCAACACCATGAATGATCAGCTCAGCGTGGCGTCCGCAGTGGCCCCGGCATATATCGGTGCGCCAAGCGGTGCGCTGCGATCTTTTGCCGTCGCGGCTGGGTTGCTCAACGCCAACGTCGGCATCCGCGTCGTCAGCATCTCGCTCGGCACGTTCGACACTCACAGCGGCCAACCGGTATCGCTCGACAAGTTACTCGGAGAACTCAACGACGGTTTGGAGCTGTTCTGGTCATTGCTGTCGCCGTCGATGCATACGCGAGCAACAGCCATGACGTTTTCCGAATTCGGTCGGCGGGCACTCGGAAACAAATCGACCGGATCGGATCACGGGGCAGCGAGTCAACTCTTTGTCATGGGCCCGCGGGTGCGAGGCGGTTTGCACGGCTCGTATCCGTCGCTGACGAACCTGCTCTCATCGAACCAACTGCGGGCCACCGTTGACTTTCGCGAGGTATATCAGCAGATTTTGGATCGGTGGCTCGGCGGGGATTCGCGGCAATTGCTGGGGGCGCCCTACCAAGCGCTTGACCTTTTCTCCGCCGCCCCGGGCGACCCGCCACCGGTATCGGCCAAGCTTCCCGCGCCGATACCGGTTCCCGAGATCGTGCCGGTCGCGAGCGGATCGTTGTATCGACCGCTGATGCCCGAAAGGTTGCTCGACACACGTAGTGGTCTGGGCGCTCCGGCCGGTGCCGTCGGACCGCAGGGTGTGATCGAATTGACCATCGGTGGCGCAGGCCATGTGCCACCCA
>JAYTVF010000467.1:0-3124 GCA_043744155.1 Acidimicrobiia bacterium
CTGCCGAACACTGCCGCGACCATGCTCGGCATCGTGTACATCGGCGTGCTCGGGGCGTTCGCAGGGCTCATTCTCGGGCAGTTCCAGCACGGAGTGCACACCATGGTTGCTCTAGTCGTCGGCACGGCCGCGTACGACATTGGCGGCCTCGTGTTTGGATCAAGCGTCGGTCGTCACCCGCTTATCGAGTGGATCAGCCCGAACAAAACATGGGAAGGCCTGATCGGCGGGTTCGTCGCGGCATTTCTCTCGGTAGTGTTGCTCAGCAAGTTCGGCAACTGGACGCCCTGGAATGCCAACGCCATGCACGCGGTGCAGCTGGGTCTGGTCGTTGGAGTTGCTGCTCCGCTCGGCGATTTGGCCGAATCGATGCTCAAGCGCAGCTTAGGAGTCAAGGACTTTGGCAACATCTTGCCAGGTCACGGCGGTGTCCTCGATCGGTTCGATTGCTTTTTGTTCGTGCTGCCGGCGGTGTACTTCATCTGTCGGGTTCTGAACGTTTACTGATCCGGTGAAGGTTGCAGTCGCCGGCTCGTCCGGTTCTATTGGCACCCAGACCCTTGACGTCGTGCGTGCGGAGCCTGACCGCTACGAGATCATCGCGCTCGGAGTCTCCTCGTCTGTCCAAACTCTCATCGCTCAGGCCCTCGAGTTTCGACCCAAGGTCGTTGCCGTCGGAGACCCGTCGCGTCGTAGAGAGGTCGCAGACGCCCTGCCTTTTGCCGACGTGGTCGCCGACATGTCCGAGCTGGTCGCGGCCGCCGATGTAACTGTAAATGGGGTCGTCGGCTTCGCCGGACTCGCCGTCACGATCGCCACGCTGCAGGCTGGGCGCCGTCTGGCGCTGGCGAACAAAGAAAGTCTGATTGCCGCCGGACCCATCGTGCAGCCGCTTCGACTCGTTGCGGGTGCGGAGCTTATCCCCGTCGACAGCGAACACTGTGCTGTCCATCAGTGCCTGCGTTCGGGCGTGTACCCGAACGGGGGCCACGAGCTCTCTCGCCTGGTGCTCACCGCTTCGGGCGGGCCATTCCGGGGGCGCACCCGGTCACAAATGGCGGTGGTCACGGTCGCAGAGGCTCTACATCACCCCACGTGGTCGATGGGCCCAAAGATCACAGTCGACTCGTCGACGCTGATGAACAAGGGTTTGGAGGTCATCGAGGCGCACGAGCTCTTCGGCACACCCTACGACCAGATCGAGGTCGTGGTCCATCCCCAATCCATCATCCATTCGATGGTCGAGTTCAGCGATGGGGCAACCATCGCGCAGATGAGCCTGCCCGATATGCGCCTGCCGATCGCCTACGCCCTTGCCTACCCCGAGCGAATTTCGACGCCCTTTGGTCGAATCAACTGGCAGTCCTTGAGGCGACTCGACTTCGAGCCGCCCGACACCGACACTTTTCGTTGTCTCTCACTTGCCTATCTCGCAGGTCGCGCTGGTGGAACGGCCCCGGCCTGGCTCAGTGCCGCCAACGAAGTGGCCGTCGAGGCCTTTCTTGAGGGTCGAATTGGCTGGCAAGCCATTGCTGAGGTTTCCGAAGCGGTGTTGGCCCGGCATGATGGGGCGGTACCAATATCGGTTGACGACATAGTCGAAGCCGACCGCTGCGCCAGGGCATGTGCCCGGGAAGAGCTTATGAGGATTGCAACATGATCAACCTGGAGGGTCGAGATATCGAGGCGGCACCGATGCCACGCTGGCAGAGCGTGCTGCGTCTGGTTGCACTGGTGGCGCCAGTGGTCGCTCTCGGTGTGTTCTACAGTTGGGGAGCGGTCGCCTTCGTCCTGGCCTTGATCGCATGCATCCTGCTGCATGAGCTCGGGCACTACTTAGCGGCCAAACGGGCCGGCATGAAGGTCACTCAGTTCTTCTTGTTCTTCGGGCCGCGAATTTGGAGTTTCCGACGGGGAGAAACTGAATACGGCGTGCGACTGATTCCCGCCGGGGCGTTCGTCAAGGTGCCTGGCATGCACAACCTCGATCCCGACGTCGATCCGGCCGACGAAGCGCGCACCTATCGCGCTGCTCCGTATCATTCCCGCCTCGCTATGGCCTCGGCCGGCTCGTTGATGCATTTTGCGATAGCGCTCATCCTGCTGGGCTTCGCGTATGCGGCCTACGGCGTGGTGACACCAGCAGAGACCTGGACGATCCGAGAGGTCGTGAAAGATTCTCCGGCTGCGGCCGTCGGTCTCCGTGTAGGCGACCGCATCAGCGCCTACGACGGGCAGCCGCTACGAAGCTATGACGCGTTCGCCACCTTCCTGCGCACCCGCGACGGCGAAAAGATCACTCTCGATGTGACCCGGGGCGCCCAGGCGCTGCAGCTCACACCGACGCTATCGGTGAATCCGGATACCTGCCGTAAGGGAGGATTCCTCGGATTCGCTCCGGTTTTCGACGACCCAACTACGGCGTCGCGTTCGGTCCCCGGCGCCGTCAAAGAGTCCTTCACCCAGTTCGGAATGGTCGCCAAAGGCTCGGTCGGTGGGCTCGGCAAGATCATGAGCCTCTCGGGGTTGCGGTCATACGGGAAGTCGGTGTCGTCGGGCTGCAGCACCGATCAGCGATTCGTGTCACCGATCGGTGCCGTGAAAATCGGTTCGCTCGTCGCCAAGAGCGGGCTCAATACGTTCATGCTCTTCCTGGCCCAAGCCAACATTTTCATCGGCATCATCAACTGGGTGCCGCTGTTGCCCTTCGACGGCGGGCACATGGTGATTGCAACCTACGAGCGGCTCCGGTCCCGACCGGGTCGGCGTTACGTGGCCGACGTAGCCAAGATGATGCCGTTCGCTTACGCCATCATGTTGCTGATGGTAGTGCTGGGATTGGGCAACGGTTACCTCGACCTGTTTCATCTGAACGGGTAGGACTGCGGGTCCTGCGTCCTTTCCTGGCACACTGATTCTGTGTACGAGCGTCGCGCCACTCGCCGCATCATGGTCGGATCCGTTCCGGTCGGAGACGGTGCACCGATCACGGTGCAATCCATGACCACCACCAAGACCGCCGATGTCGAAGGCACGCTTGGCCAGATCTACGCGCTGGCAGGCGCTGGCGCCGACATCGTGCGGTGTACGTGCAACGACGCCGAAGCTGCCATTGGGCTGGCTC
>JAYTVF010000468.1:0-10570 GCA_043744155.1 Acidimicrobiia bacterium
TCTGTTGGCACGATTTCGTCACATAGCCCGATGCGAAGTGCTTCGTCGGCCTTCACCTGACGACCGGACATGCAGAGTTCCTTGGCCTTGGCCGGACCGACCAGTCTGGCCAGACGTTGCGTGCCGCCACCACCGGGAATGATGCCCAACAGCACCTCGGGCTGGCCGAAGACGGCCCGTTCACTGGCGATGCGATAATCGCAGGCCATCGCCAGTTCGCAACCGCCTCCGAGCGCGTAGCCGGCTACTGCGGCAATCACCAGCCGGGGGATGGTGGCCAGAAGATGAAGCGCCTCGTGAATCCTCGGTCCAATGACCTCAGCCTCGGCCCGGCCTCCGAATTCGCTGATATCGGCACCCGCAGCGAAGATTCGCTCGCCTCCCGTGACCACAACGGCACCCGGCGGGTCGGCATGCAGTTCGAGGGCACAAGCTTTCAGCTCACTCAATAGCTGCGCGCACAACGCATTTACCTTCCCATTGGATAACGTGAGAACGGCAACCCCGTCAGGACGACGCTCCAGATGCACCATGTTCGACTGTTCCATGGGCGCAACGCTATCAACAGGTTCATATCTCTTCTATGTTCAAGAAATCTTATGCACGTGAACACGGAGAGTGGGACGGAGTGCTAATGTGCGGTTGGGTGTGCATGGCATAGGCTCAAGCTCCTGGCGGGCGATCCAATGCTGTGCGGTTTTGTGGGCACCCATTTGAACTACGGGAGAAATCGTGAAGACAGCCGAGTACGGCATGGAAAATAAGGTGTTGGCCGCAGTCGAGCGCCTTGCTCAAGGACAGCGCGCCTTCTACCAGGAACTTGGCACGCGTCACGGCGTCACTCCACTCCAGATCCAGTTGCTCGAACTCATAGCCGATGGGGCTCCCCCCACCAGCCATGTCGGAGAACTGGCTCGAGAAGTTGGCGTCACCCAGCCCAGCGCCAGCGAAGCAATCGCCTCGCTGGAGGACAAGGGTCACGTGAGCCGTGCCGTCGACCCGGCGGATCGACGGCGGTCAGTCATCACCCTGACCGATCAGGGGCGCCAGTTGGCGACCCATCTCAGCGAAGAACGCGAAACTATTCGCGAAGCGCTTGGCGGCCGCGACGCATCCGACAACACAGCAGCCCTCTCGGCCCTGGTGAAGCTGATGGCCACGTTTCACGACGCGGGCATCATCGGCGTGGTTCGGGCCTGCACGACGTGTGCATACCTGACAGACCAGGCCGACGGCACCCGCTTTTGCGACGCGCTCAAGATCTCGATTTCGCCCAGCGACCTGCGGGTCAATTGCCGGTCACACCAGCCCATCACCATGGGCGCCATAAAGAACCGACGCCGCTAAGCCCCTGATTCGACACCTGATGAGCTGGCCGATGACTCGGCCAGCTCATCAAAAGAGTTGAGTCGGCGGAGCTGCGGAAAGCCGACCCACCATCCGACGACCACCGCCATTGTTGCTGTGCCGCCGAACACAATCGCGGCGACGGTGCCAAACGCCTGAGCTGTCACTCCCGACTCGAACGCGCCCAATTCGTTCGACGCGCCGATAAAAACTGCTTCGACCGCCAGTACTCGGCCTCGCATCAACGCAGGCGTGGCCAGCGGCACCAACGTGCCGCGCACGAACACGCTCACCATGTCAGCGCCCATGAGCAAGGCCATCATCAGCATCGCTACGACAAAGCTTCGCGTCAGACCCAAAACAATGGTGGCGGCACCGAAAATCCCGACGGCGCAGAGCAGCCGGCGCCCGATGCGAATGTTGAATGGCTTGACTGCCAGGGCCAGTGCCGTCACCGAGGCCCCAATGCCACCTGCCGCACGCAGCCAGCCCAGACCTGCCGCGTTGACGCCAAGCCGGTCCTTGGCGATAACCGGCAACAACGCCACCGCCCCTCCGAAAAGCACTGCAAAGAGATCGAGCCCGATCGCCGCCAGAAGCAGCGGGGTTCGCCGCACGAATTTGAGCCCTTCGATCGCATGCGCGAACGTCGGGGGTTCATCGCTGGTCACCACTGAATATTGGGGATGCACCGCCAGGATCGAGCTGATCGCCAGGCCGAGCAGGATAGCGGCGGCAAGGAAGGGCCACGCCGGGCCGGCCAGGAGGAGCAAGCCCGCCATCACCGGCCCGACAATGGTGGCTGATTGCCACATCACCGATCCGAGCGCGGCAACACGAGGAAGCGTCGCCGGTGATGCAATGGCCGAGGGAAGGGCCCGAACTGCAGGAGCCACGAAACTGCGAGCTACGCCGTACACGACGACGGCAACGTAGATGGGAGCGATATTCGAGCCGTGATGGGTGCTGAACCAGGCGAGGTACAGCGTGCACATCACCTCGACGGCGAGCCCCAGAGCGACGATGCGGCGGCGGTCAAATCGGTCAGCGACGGAACCTGTGACCAGCACCAAGGCTGCCGTCGGCAGGAACTCGGCCAGACCCAGCCAGCCGAGCGCACCGGGACGGCCGGTGATGTCGTACACCAGTTTGCCCAACGCCACCGCCTGAGCGACCGCCGCAGCCGCCGATGCGAACGTCGAAAACAGAACCGCCACCACCGATTTGTCTCGCAAAACCTGGCGGGCGGTTATCACGGGAATCATGTTCGAGGCAGGCTAGTGGTCGCTTCGACAGGCACCCAGTTAGATTGCGGCGACGATCAACCGGGCTGCGACCAATAGGCCAAACGCCACGACGACACGACGAAGCTTTACTGCATCAATGCGACTAGCGAAGCGTCCACCCAGTAGGCCGCCGAGAAGGCTGGCGACGGCCATGACGGGCACCAGGCCCCAGTGGACATGTCCAGAGAACGACAGGAACACTGCAGCGGAGATGTTGATCACGAACGACAGCATCGACTTGAGCGCGTTCAACGATGCCAGGGGCCCGTGCAGCAGCACACCAAGAGCCGCGAGCAGCATGATGCCGAGGCCCGCGCCGAAATAGCCACCGTAGACGCCGGCGACGAAGACGGCAGCCATGACCGCACGAGAAAGCGGACGCATCGCGTCCGCCGAGGTACCGACCCCGATACCGAGCCGTTGGCGGATCTGGCGCTGGAAGCCAAGCAGGCCACAGGCCAGGATGATCAGCGGCGGCACCAGAAACGAAAATAGCTTGTCACTGGTCTGCACGAGCAGGATCGAGCCGGAAAGCCCCCCGACCACGCCAGCAGCAAGGAGGGGTCTCGCCCGCTTCCCCCAGCCGATCAAATCGTCACGCTGCGCCCAAGCTCCTCCGAGATATCCCAGACACAGGGCGACTGTGTTGGTCGCGTTCGACGTCACACTGGCTACGCCAAGGGCGAGAAGGGCGGGGAAGGACACCATCGTGCCGCCACCAGCGACCGCGTTGATGCCGCCTGCGACGAACGCGGCAGCTGCCGCTACCGCATAACCCCCGACCGAAATCATGTGGTCAGGCGCCGACGGGATCAAGCATCAGATCGGCCGCGCTCCACGGGTCGATCTTTCGGCCAGCGACATCAGCGGCTGCGGTCTCCCACACCTCGCCTCGGCAGAGCTCTTTGGCCCGCTGCCCGAGACGGGTAGCGACGATCTCAGACAATTCGTGTCGCATCCGCTGATCGCGACGCTGCACCAAGGTTCCATCCGACGTTATGGCTTCTCGGTGCTCTTGGATCTTTTCCCACAATTCGGGCACACCGCTGCCGTCATTGGCCACTGTTGAAACAATGGGCGGACGCCAGGCGTCGTGCCCAAGATCGGACAGCTCGAGCATCATCTCGATATCGCGGCGGGTCTCTTCGACACCTTTGCGGTCGGCTTTGTTGATCACGAACAGATCTGCGATTTCCATGATGCCGGCCTTGTTCGCCTGCACCGAATCGCCCCAGCCTGGGTTGACGACCACGATAGTGGTGTCGGCCTTGCCGGCGATCTCGATCTCGACCTGTCCGACGCCGACGGTTTCGACGAGAATCCAGTGGCGGCCAATGGCATCGAGCAGCCGGATGGCCTCGGGGGTGGCAAGCGATAATCCACCGAGATGCCCACGGGTCGCCATGGATCGGATGAAGACGCCAGGATCGGTGGCGTGATCCTGCATGCGTACCCGATCTCCGAGAATGGCACCACCGGTAAAGGGCGACGACGGGTCGATAGCCAACACGGCAACCTCGAGCGGAAGCGAACGCATATGACCAATGAGCGCGGAGGTGAGGGTGCTCTTGCCCGCCCCGGGCGAACCGGTGAGACCAACGGTGTAGGCACTGCCGCCGAGTGGATACGCCAACCGACCGATCTCGCGTGCGGAGGGCCCCCCACGCTCTACCAGGGAGAGCAGCCGTGCCAGCGCCGCCCGATCGCCCGAACGAGCTCGTTCGACAAGCTCGGGAACATCATTTGTTCGCCGTGCCGCCGTGGTCATTCGACGTTGATAACTTCGGTCACGCCATCGACACGATCCTTCATGATCCGCTCGATTCCGGCCTTTAGCGTTTGAGTTGAGGCCGGGCAAGTACCGCACGCGCCAATCAGCGTGACCGACACGATGCCTGTCTCTTCGTCGACTTCGCGCAGCACGATGTCGCCACCGTCGGCCTGCAGCGCGGGGCGAATGACCTCGATTGTCTTTTCCACCAGGGCACGCATTGGAACTTCTCCTCGCTGTTGCGAACCCAGATTGTCGCAGGCTTCGACATAGGCTCGCCATGTGACCAAAAGGCTAGTTGTGCGCGGAGCGCTTTGCGCTGTGTTCTTTGTCGCCGGGTGCACGTCGAGCACCCCGACGACGGGATCGGCGGTGACGGTCACCCTCGTGCCAACGACAGTCGCCGCTGCGTCGTCGGCGGGGTCGACGACGGCGGGGTCGACGACGGCGGGGTCGTCGACGGCGGGGTCGCAAACGCCGACAACCTCGCCTGCGACGGCCGCGACCGAGATCTCAACCGTCGTAGCCACGACGGTGGGTTCGGCCGTCCCCGTCCCTACCTTCGCAGGAGGCATCACCCAGATTTCCGTCACCGTCGGCAAGGACGACTCGCCCACGCGCCTCGAGAAGGTGGCCCTTGGTGCCACCGTACAGTTGGCGTTGCTCAACCCAAAGGTGGATGACGAATTCCACTTGCACGGCTACGACATCGAGCAGAAGGTGAAGGGCGGGGCCCAAGGCATCGTCTCGTTCGTCGCCGACCAGCGGGGTTCGTTCGCGCTGGAGAGCCACCAGACCGAAAAGGTGCTCGTCACCCTCGTGGTCGGGTGAGGGTTACCCCATGAGCGTGCTGGCGCATCAGGGTGGCTGGGATGAATTTCTGCTCGTACTCGGCCCGCTCCTACTCGTGGCCTGGCTGTTGTCGGTGGCGAAGAAGCGAGCCGACCGCACCTCGCCCGCCGAGCCAACCGTGTCGTCGGCTGAGGCCGATCAACCCGACGATTAGCTGAAAACCCGTTCGACGTCGGCGCCCGCACCGGCCAGCATCGGGATGAGATTTTCATAACCGCGGTCGACGTGGAACGGATCGGCGATCACGGTTTCACCATCGGCACCTAACCCGGCCACGATCAGGCATGCGCCGGCCCGAATATCGTGGGCACGCACCGGGGCACCTTGCAGTCGAGGCACGCCGCGCACAACGGCGTGATGTCCGCTGGTGCGAATGTCGGCACCCATACGCAACAGCTCTTCGATATAGCGGAAACGGCCGGCGTAGAGATTTTCGGTGACAATGCCCACCCCGTCGCCAACCGACAACATGGCGGTGATAAAGGGCTTGAAGTCGGTGGCAATGCCCGGGTACGGCAGGGTGGCGAAGTCGACCGAGCGCACCTTGCCAGGGCTATGGGCATACAAGCCGGTACCGGTATCGGTAATCGTCATTCCCATCTGGGTGAGTTTCGACAGGAAAAGCTGCATGTGCGCTGCTTGCCCGTCGACAATGGTCAGCTCTCCACCCGAGACGGCCAGGGCGGCGAGGTATGTGGCGACTTCGAGGCGATCGGGCACGGTACGATGACTGACCGCCACCAGGTCAGACAACGGACGTCCATGTACGGTCACGGTAGAGGAACCGACCCCTTCGATTTCGGCACCCATGGCTTGCAGCATGTTCAGCAAATTGGTGATCTCGGGTTCCCGTGCTGCGTTGTCCAAGACGGTGATGCCCTTGGCACCGACGGCGGCCAACACGATATTTTCGGTAGCGCCGACGCTCGGGAAGTCGAGCGTGAACTCGGCTCCGCGCAACCCCGATGGTGCAGTGGCATGCAACACCCCGTGCTTGAGTTCGATCTCCGCACCCATGGCTTGGAGGCCGCGGATATGTAGATCAACCGGACGGGTGCCGAAGTCGTCGCCGCCCGGCAGCGCCACCTGGGCTTCTCCGCAGCGGGTAAGAAGTGGTCCGAGCACCACGATCGATGCACGAATAGCGCTCGCCAGTTCATACGGAGCTTCAGGAGTGACCGAGGACGGCACGTCGAGGTGCAGCACCCCCGAACGAGTCGCATCTTTGGTGACTGCCACACCCATCGACCGTAACAACATTCCCATGGTGCCCACGTCTGAGATGCCCGGCACGTTGGTCAACTCGTAGCTACCCTCGGCCAGCAAGGTGGCCGCCATCAACTTCAGCACAGAGTTCTTGGCCCCACTCGGCTTCACCGTTCCGCACAGGGGCGCGCCGCTACGCACCACGATGTGATCGGTAGACGCGGTCGGGTCGGTGGTACGAACCATTCGATCAGTATGCTCTGTTTCGCGATGGCGAGGGTGGAACGGCGCTGGGCGCACGATGAGCAGATGCTGGCCGGACTGCTGACCCCTCGCGACGACCTGGTGCAGGAAACGACCGATGCCGATGGCGCTTTTTCCCTGGTCGGCGGTCCCTTTCGTAGCTATCGACGAGAGGTCGTGACCGAAGGCGATCGACTGGTCGAACGCACTCGTTTTCGTCTGGCGATTCCGTGGTTCGGCTGGCTGATGGTGCCGTTCGTGTGGCTCACGCTGCGTCGAGCTCCGGGGCCGCGGCGATTCAGCGGACACCAGCCGGGCTGGGCGCCACCGTCACGCCTCGATGCTCGCGCGGGAACCGTGCTCGGGCTGCTGGCCGGGGCCAGTCTTATCGTGGGCTATGTGAACACGCTGTTCACCCAGACCGTGGCGCTGACCCAGAAGGAATTTCATTTCAGCAACACCGGGCAGGGGACCGCCGGTGTGATCGTGCGACTCGGCGTGGTCCTTACCCTCCCCTTCGTCTTCCGGGCCGATCGCAATGGGCGCAAGGCTATGGTCATCGTCACAGCGGCCGCCAGCATCTGCTTGACCGTACTGGGCGCCGTCGCCCCTACATTCGCCCTTCTGACGGCCACCCAAACGCTCGGCCGGCCACTCGGCCTGGCCCTTGACGTACTGATCGTTGTGATCGCTGCTGAGGAAATGCCGCGCGGCGCTCGGGCGTACGCCGTCTCCGTTCTGGCCATGTCGACGGGCCTTGGCAGCGGATTTTGTGTCATGGCGCTTCCATTGGCTGACATCGGCCCGAGAGCTTGGCGGCTCTTGTATGTACTCCCGCTGTTATTGCTGTTCATCGTGGTCGATCTCGCTCGCCGGTTGCCGGAGAGCCGGCGATTCAGCGCTGCCCACGCCGCCCCGGCACCGGTGGCCAACCGTCGCCTCGCCATCGTGGCCTCCGTTTCGTTCTTCGGCAACATGTTTGTCGCCCCAGCGTCGTTCTTCCAGAATCGATACCTCAAAGACATCCGACATTTCGACGCCAAGCATGTAGCCCTGTTCACCCTGGTGACGGCAACGCCAGCTGGCCTGGGCATCTTTCTGGGCGGCCGATTGGCCGATCGCCGTGGCCGGCGCATGGTCGGAATCGGCGGCATCGTGCTCGGAACATCCGCCCTCTTGTGTTCATTTGTGATCGGTGGGTGGCCTATGTGGATTTTCGCTTTTCTCGGTGGATTCATCGGCGGCGCCGGGTATCCCGCCGTGCAGGTCTACCGGTCAGAGCTCTTCCCCACCGGCAACCGAGGTCGCGCCGGCGGCCTCATCGTCACCGCTGCCCTCGTCGGCGGCAGCATCGGCTTGTTGACGACGGGGCCGTTGCTTGATCGCAACTACGGCTATGGCAAGGCGCTGGCGCTGGCGGCCGTCGGGGAAATGATCGCGGCCATCATCATCTGGCGTACGTTCCCTGAGACCGCTCGGCGCGAACTGGAAGAGATCAACCCCGAAGATGCCATCGGCAGTGGCACAATCAACTCAGCGTTGTGAGCCAGTCGGCCACGATGGAGGCGATCCGTTGGTCGGCACCCTTGAGGTCGTGGCCCTTGCCTTCGATCCACACATGGGTAACGGCACCGGGGATTGTGGCCGTCCAGGTCTTGAGTTCATCCGGCGTTGCGAATGGGTCGCGAGTGCCGTGGATGAACAAACACGGCAGGTCGAGCCGGGGAAGATGTTCGGTGCGCAGGTTTTCAGGCTTTCCAGGCGGATGAAGCGGATAGCAGACAAGGGCGAGCCCGACGGCAGGGAGACCGTCGGCCACGGCCATCGAGCACATGCGGCCACCCATTGATCTGCCGCCGAGCACCAGTCGGTCGGCCGCGATGCAGGCTCGGGAAACCAACGCCTCTGCCTCGGCGCGAACGGCGGCGAGCAGCACCGGCGCCCGATCGGGTGGCCGGCGCCCGGCCTTGCGGTAGGGGAAATCCATCCGTTCCACTGGTAGAGGCGCAACGGCATCCTCGATGGCCACGAGACTTGCATGGGTGCGGCTCGACCCCGCCCCGGGGGCCAACAACAGGGCGCCCGGCGTGGTCACGCGTTCAACAAGCGTCGAGCCTCGGTGATATCGCTGATCAGCCGACTCGCTTGGGCGTCATTGGCGCCGTGGTCGGGGTGCACGTCACGAAGCCGCTGGCGGAACTGCGCGGTCACTTGCTTTTTGGTCGGTGCGATGGTGCCGACGGGGAAGCCGAGAATCTCCAAAGCCCAGGCTTGCGGATCGGCGAAGGCCAAAAGTGATGCGCCCTGTTCATGCCCGACGCCAGCCAGGAAGGCAATGAAGGATGGCCCGACCGTTCCCTGCCAACGCATGGCTTTTCGCAGCAGGCCTGCAAGCGAGCGTCGAGCCGGGTCGTCGAACCGTTCGACCGCGTACACCGCGGCCAAGCCCTGCTGCATCGGTGAGGGGGAATCGGCCAGTTCGAATGAAATGTTCTCACCATCGCCACGCAGCCGATGCACGGTATGAGCCAGACCCACATGGTCAACCTGAAAGCGATGACGAAGCCGTGGCTGCACCACCTTTTGCCCGTGTTCCACCTGATGCAAAAGTCGGACGAGATCGGGCAACATCTCCTCGTCGAAACCTTCGAGGCTGGTGGCGAGCACGGCGGCCAGCAGCAGGCCCCCGAACCCAGGTAGCGGATCGACCGGCAAAAACATATGCCCAAGAGACAATCGACGCGTCGGCGTGATCGGCCGGGAATGCCAAACCTCAAATTCAGCCAATAACACGGGCAATACCTTACCGGCAGCCGCGCGTGGGCCCGAAGGCGGCGGCGGGCATCTCAGAACTCAGACGAAGGGATGCAGCAACTCACGCAGCGTCGCCGCTCGAGCCTTCACCTGTTCCGAGGCGGCACCTTCGTCGCAGATCGTGTCGCTCAACTCGTTGGCCGAGTCGACGATGCGCTTCCATACAAGCCGCTCGACGCCAAAGGGCGGCTGAGCAGGTGACATGGTGGCTAAGTGCGTCGCCAGGCTGTCCATGGCGCCACCGTCGTTGGCGTCCTTACGCAGCTGATCGGCGGCAACGAACATCTCACCCATGATTTCGGGCGACATATTCGAATCCTCCTCAGAGAATTCGGCCTGATCGAGCAAGGCGTCAACCGTGTCCTCGTCAGCCATCGACACCACCAGGATGTCATCTTCCCATCGGTGCGCGACACCGCTGTCGAGCAAACCCTGGCGAAGGTTGTTGCGCTGATCCTCGCTCCACTCATCGAGCTCGTACGACATCTCGCCGACCTTGGGGTCGTCGGTGGCAACGTGACCGGCATCGCTTTCAATCTTGTCGAGGATGGCGTCTACGGCTGCTTCGTGCTCCTCCTCGATGGCCAGATCGGGCCCGACCCAGGCGTGAGGGATGCCGCTCTCAGCCATTGCCTGGGCGGCGGCGGCCTGCATGGCGAGCGGCCAGGTACCGACCTCGTAGACCACCCGTTCGGGTTCATCCTCGCTGTGGGATTCGACCAGCTTGGCCCCGCAATCCGAGCAGGTCGTGATCCAATCGGTGTACTCTGCTTCACAGGCCAGGCAAAACTTCATGGCGCTAACCGTAGGACATGACGGTCGAGGAACGCACGAACACGACTCATTTCGTCGAGTGTCGTCTCCGATTTCCGCCAACCGTGCCCTTCTCCTTCGTAAAGATGCAGCTCGGCCGACGGGCACGCCTTGGCAAAGGCCTCGGCCTGACTCACCGGCACGACGTCGTCGTTAGTGCCGTGCAGGATCAGCAATGGCGTCGTTACCGAGGCGGCTTTGGTGAGCGGGCTTCGTTGCCGATAGCGCGCGGCAGCCT
>JAYTVF010000469.1:0-10533 GCA_043744155.1 Acidimicrobiia bacterium
GCCGATCAAGGATTCAACGTCGGCGGCATGGTCGGCGTCAGTCACCGCAACGACCGACCCGCTGTGTTCAAGGATGTAGCCGATCTCGTCGCGGTGGAGTCTGGCGTTGACGGGCACAGCCACAAGACCGGCGTGCCAGATGGCGAACTGCGCTTCGAGGTACTCGGGTCGGTTGCGCATCACGATGGCCACCCGGTCACCGGGCGACAGGCCAAAGCTGTCGCGTAGCCCTGCGGCCGCGCTGGCGGTGCGGGCGGCGAACGCCCCCCATGTGGCGTGGACCCGTTCGCCGTCGGCGAGCGCCGGAGCGTCACGCCGGTCACGGCCGTGACGCGCCACCCAGACGGCCGGGTTCATCGAACCCTGCATTGATCGAAGGGGAAGGTGAGGTCAATGAGACGACGATTTCCGAGCACGGCGTCAGAGTAGCGGCAGGCGGATCAGGAATCTCGACCGCGAATCCCGATGTCTGGTGCCGGACTGAGTTCGCCAAGGCCAGGCGGCAGGGTCAGGACGACCTGCTTGGTGGAGCTATAAGCGGGCGCTGCTGCGAGGGTGACGGTGATGTGCGTGCCCTTGCCGACGATGCTGGACAGCGCGAATGTGCCGTTCATTGCCTCGGTGAGGCGTCGAGCGAGGACGAGGCCGAGTCCTGCGCCGCCTTCGCGGCCGGCGTCCGCGCCAAGTCGGTCGAAGGGCACGAAAAGTCGGCAGAGAAGCTCCTTGGGGATCCCCGGCCCGTGATCGGTGACGTGGATTCTGGCGCCGTCATCGCTTTGCTCGGTAACGACGTACACGGTGCTGTCCGGAGGAGAGAACCGCACGGCGTTCGACAAGAGGTTCAGGATCACCTGCTGCAGGCGTCGACGATCAGCGGTCACAGCCAGGGGCGGCCCCGCACGCTCGATGGTGACGTTGCGGCGATCGGCCAAAGGCCTGATCAGGTCGAGGGACGCTGCGATGACGTTCTGGGCATCAAGGTCAACGAGATCGATCGGCATCGCTCCGGCTTCCACTCTTGCCAGATCGAGTACGTCATCGACGATCGACAGGATGTGAGTTGATGCGAGCGTGATCTGTTCGAGCGCGATTCGCCGTTGATCGGGTGACAGGTCGAGGGTTTGTAAGTTCTCCGTGAAGCCGGTGATTGCCTGGAGCGGGGTGCGTAGCTCGTGGCTGAGAGCGGTGACGAATTGCGACTTGGCGAGGTTGGCGCGTTCGGCTGTGTGTCGGGCCAATTCGGCGCTGTGTCGAGCCTCGCGCTCCCTGGACGCTTCGTCATGTTCGACCGCGAGCGAGGCGAGATGGGTGAACCGGCGCACGAGCTCAGCGTCTCGTAGGTCGGGCTCGTAGGGCACGTGGTGATAGACCGCGAAGGTTCCCACGACCTCAAGGCGACAGCGGATTGGACTGGACCAGCAGGCTCGCAAAGAGTGGCGGGCCGCGAGGTCACGGAACTGCTCCCATCGCGGGTCGGTCGCCACATCGACAGCGATCACTGGTTCGCCGAGGTGAACTGCCGTTCCGCATGAGCCAGCGAGTGGCCCTGGCCTGAGCCCATCGATCGCCGCGGAGTAATCGGCGCAAAGCGTAGGAGCAGAGCCGTGGCGAAGCGTGCCCGCGTCGTCGAGCAACAGGATCGAGCATTGACTGGCCGGCATCAGTGCTTCGAGCGCGCTGACGACGGAGTCGAGCACCACCGACAATGCCGCTCCCGACGCGATTTCCTCCATGACGGCGGTCTGGCGATCAAGCACGGCGGTGACCTCATCTCCCGAGAGCACGTTCACCCCTCCCATCGGTATCCGACCGCCCGGACGGTAACCAGCCACCGGGGGTGCTGCGGATCAGCCTCGATCTTGGAACGCAAGCGGTAGACGTGTTCGGTGACGGTCGCCTCGTTCTGCCAGCCTGATTCGCTTGACCAGACCGCGGCGAGCAATTCCGACCGACGGCAGGCGCGGCGAGGGTGATCGGCGAGATAGGCGAGCAGGTCGAACTCCTTGGCCGCAAGCTCGAGCGCCGTTCCCTCCACCCAGACGTTGCGTGACTCGCGATCAATCTCGACGCCCGTGCCGGTAGGTTGGAATGGCAGCTTGACACCGGAATCGGGCTCAGCACAGCGGCGCAGAAGTGATCGAGCGCGTGCCGCGAGCTCACCGGGTGAGAATGGCTTGACCAGGTAGTCGTCGGCTCCGAGGTCGAGGCCGATAATGCGATCCATCTCGCTGTCTCGCCCCGACAACACAATGATCGGCAAACGCCATCGGCCGTCTCGTGCCTCTATCGTTCTCAAGCGGTTCAAGATGTCGAGACCCCCGAGCCCAGGTAGTGACAAGTCGAGTACCACAAGCGCGGGCGGTGAAGATTCGATGACCTCCACGGCCGCCAGCCCGTTTTCGACGGTGAGTACCTCGAATCCGTCTGCTTCAAGCGCCCACGTCACCGCAGTTCGAACGCCTTCATCGTCATCGACGACCAATATCTGACGGCGGGATTGCACCTCCGCAACTTAGCCGTTGTTGAAATGTTGACAAGCCGTTGATCGCCGTCCGAGCGACCGTTGTCTACGGTGCGAGGTGTGACGCTGAACACATGGCGACGAAGCTCGGCGCGCGAAGTAGCCATCGTTGGTCGAGGTCACGACAACAATCGACAAGAGGACGTCTCTTATGAAACTTGCTTTGTATCTGCCGAACTTCCGTGACAAGGTCACGGTCAAAGAACTCGAAGATCTGACCGACCTTGCCGAGGAACTCGATTTCGACTCGGTTTGGGCGCTTGACCGGGTCTGCGTACCGGAAGCCTCCGATCGTGGGGAGATGCAGTTCCCGTTTGGCATGATGGAGCAGTTCCCGTTGCAAATGCCCGTGTCCGCCCGCGGCGAGTGGTTGCACGGTATGCCGCTGATCCCGTGGCTGGCAGCCAAGACCAAGAAGGTGCGCATTGGTATGAGCATCATCGACACGCCCTATCGCGCCCCTGGCGTCCTCGCCGGCGAGATCTCCACCATCGATCACCTGTCGAACGGCCGCGTCAACGTAGGCATCGGGTCGGGTTGGATGCCGGAGGAGTTCGCCGCGTCGAGCGCCGCACACATCTTCCCGAAGCGCCATAAGCACGTGCGCGAGACCATCGAGATCATGCAGGGTATCTGGACGAATGAGCTGTTCGAATACCACGGCGAGTTCGCCGACTTCGAGAGCTGCGGATTTGGTGCCAAGCCGGTTCAGAAGCCACACCCGCCGATCTATTTCAGCGGATTGAAGGACCCGAAGCGCTCGGCGAACCGTATCGCGAAGTACGGATTGTCCGGCTGGATCGGCATCCAGGACACGCCGGAGGACATCGCACGTTGGCGCACCGAGATCCAGCGTGAACTCGTCGACATGGGCAGCGAGCGATCGCTCGATGACGGCTTTGACATGTGCAGCATGATCTGGTTCGTCATCACCGACGCGGAGACTGATCAGACGCCGAACGGCAAGCTCAGCAACCTGCTGATCGGCACCGCCGGCCAGATCACCGACAACCTCAAGCGGTACAAGGAAGCCGGGATGACCATGCCGCTGTTGTGGCCGCCGTTTGCTGACGTGCCGGTGTCGAAGACGCTCGACGACCTCAAATGCCTGCACGAAGAAATCATGCCCAAGGTCAACGCCATCTAGCGCCAATACCCTTAAGTTAGTGGTTTCAGGATGGTTGGGTTTGGGGGGTGTTGCGGGTTTGGCCAGTGTTTGTGGTGGGCTCGTTTGACGTGCCAGCTCGACATTTTGCGTTTGATGACTCGCGGGTTGGCCCGTAACCGGCGGGCCGGGTTGAGCCGGTGGACGAGTTCACGCATGACGTGAGCGAGTAGGCCTGGTGTGGGATGTTCAGTTCCCGGAGGGGGGAAAATCGCCCGGCTGGGCGATGGAGCGGCGAGCGATACGTAGCGCGGCGACGAACGATATCCTGTCGGGATCGGCCCCGGCATGGACAGCGGCTTCCCACATCACTTCCCGGATCGCGTAGTGGCAGCAGAGATGCCCCCAGATTTCTTGTTGGACAAGATCAGGGGACTTCGACCTGAGCACGATACGCGGGCCTCGCTGATGCGTTTTCAGTTCGTCGAACACGTTCTCGATTTCCCAGCGTTGCGAATACGCGACAGCCATCTCGGTCGCTGAGATCTCGGCCGGGTCCAGGATCGTGGTAATCAGCCGGTACTCGGTGTCATTCACCCTGCCGTCATCAAGGGTGTACTCAACGACACGGACCACGACCCCCGGACCGCGCCGTTTAAAGTTCGTGATCTCAAAAATGTGGGCCAGGAACGAACCGTCAGCGAACACCTCGATCGGGTCGAGCCGCTGGTTCGTTTTCATCCGCCACAACAGATCGGCACCGGTCTCACTGGCTGCTTCCCACAGTTTGAACCCATAGAAACCTCGATCTGCCAGGCATAACATGCCCGGCACCAAACTTGGTATGAGTTCACGGGCCAACGTGACCTCACCCGTGGAACAGGTCCCCGTCACCGCAGCAAAGATCACATGGGTCCCGCACTCCACCAAACCAACAACCCGCGCCTGCGGGAACGCCGAACGCTCACCCTTGTTGACACCCGGGCGACCAAAGAACCCGTCATTCACCGGCGTGTCAGCAACATCCAACGTCGTCCCATCAATTGCCACCAACCGCCGACCCGCCAAAAACGCTGTCACGGAATCGCTCGCCGCCAATGGCACCGCTACCCGCACGAACAACGCCCGCACCGCCTCAAACCCGAGACGACGACGAGCCTGAAAGATCGCTGAACCAGACGGTGCCTTCCACGACTCCCGCCACGACGACAACCACGACAACCCATCAGTCAAACTCGCGAACACATCGTCATACGAACCATCCGAGAACAACGCCAACCCGATCACGAAATACGCCACAACCCGAGCCGGTAACACCCGAACCCGCTGCTCCGTACGCCCCGACGAAGCAATCACCTCATCAACCAACCCCGGCGGAAACGTCCGCGCCAACAACCCAATCGACACCAAATCCGACAAACGACGATCCGACAAAGGCTTCAACTGTCCAGCACGCGGCATACCACCAAACTACACCAATGCAACCTTAACTTAAGGGTATTGGGCCTAGCCGCGGCCTAGCCGCCTGGGCTGCCCGGGCCGCGAGCTCGGCCGCCGCCTGGATCGTGAGCGAGAGCGTGTTCCGATCCCTCTCGTCAGCCTCCGTTGGTGTGCTGTTCATCTGATCGTCATTGTGAAGTGGTCCATGCGACTGCCGTTGTCGGCTAACGTCCGATTTGGTACACCACCGACCCATTGATGCGTCCGGAACCTAAGGGGAAATAATGGCTTCAACGAAACTTCGAAAGTCCGTTGCCTTGACCAGTGTTGGGCTTCTGGCACTGGCTGGCTGCGGAAGCTCCAGCAGCAAAGTCGCGGCCACGACCGCGGCCGCACCCGCAGCGACGACGGCGGCCCCTGCCGCGACGACGGCGGCCCCTGCCGCGACCACTGCCGCTCCGGCGGCCACGACTGCCGCTGCTGCAGCTGCCGGTGGTGCAGCTTCCGGTGGTGCTCTCGACACGGTGATCGCCGCGTGTAAGAAGGAGGGCAAGGTCAACTTGATCGCCCTTCCTGACGACTGGGCCAATTACAAAGGTATTCTCGAGTCGTTCCGCACGAAGTACGCCGGTGTGCAGAACCCAGTCGCCAGCCCCGATATCTCCTCGCAGGAGGAACTCGACGCGATCAAGAATCTCAAGGGCCAGCCCGACATGCCCGACAACATCGACGTCAGCCCGGCCAAGGCGCTGCAGGCCGTCACCGATGGTTCCTGGGAGCCATACAAGCCCTCGACATGGGAGCAGATTCCGGCCAACTTGAAGGATGCGGCGGGAAATTGGGTAGGTGCCTACTACGGTGTGATGGCGTTCGGTACGAATACCAAGATCGCCAAGACGGCTCCGACCAGCTTCGCCGACCTCAAGAAGCCCGAGTACAAGGGAATGGTCGCCCTGAGCAATGACCCCCGCAAGTCGGGCGAGGCGTTTGCCGCTGTCATGGCTGCGTCGATCGCCAGCGGCGGCGGCCCCGACGACATCATGCCCGGCATCAAGTACTTCGCCGATATGAAGAAGTCTGGCAACTTCATCCCGACGAACTACGGAAAACCGACCATTCTGTCCGGTGAGACCCCGATTGTCGTTTCCTGGAGCTACAACGTTCCCGGCATCCTTCCGGATCTCGCCAAGGCCAGCATTCCGTTCTCGGTGACGTTCCCGACTGATGGCGTCTACGGCGGCTACTACAGCCAGGGCGTTGTCAAGGGTTCTCCGCATCAGGCCTGTTCAAAGCTTTGGGTCGAGCACATCCTGTCTGACGAAGGCGCGCTCGGGTACCTAAAGGGTGGTGCTATGCCAGCCCGTTACGCCGAACTGGTCAAGGCCAACAAGATTGACGCCGAGTCGCAGAAGAATCTCCCGTCGGCAGACCTTTTGGCCAAGGTGAAGTTCCTCACCCCGGACCAGGTCGCCAAGGCCAATAAGGCTCTCACCGACAACTGGGGTCCAATGGTGGCCGATGCCTGATAGGGCCTCTCGGTGATCGAGACCTTCGACATCGAAACGCTGGCGGGTGAGCGGGTGGATGCGCCCACCCGCTGGCGGTTTAACCGCTGGCGGTTCAACCGGGCGTGGCTCGGTCTGGTGCCTTTTGTCGGCTTCCTCGTCCTCTTTCTCATCATTCCGGCTGTCGGGGTGATGGGGAAGGGCTTCCACAACGATGCGGGCCAATGGTCGCTGTCCACGATGCGAACCGCCCTCACGAAGGACAAGTCGGCCTTCTTGAACTCAGCGCGTACCTCGGTCGTGACGGCATTGCTCGGTGTGATCATGGGTACGCTCATCGCCTACGCCGCCGCGACTGCCAAGCGTCCTCGGTGGTTGCGATCGTTGGTGTCGTCCTTTTCCGGTGTAGCCGCCAATATGGGCGGCGTCATCCTGGCGTTCGCTTTCCTGAGCCTGCTCGGTCGCCAAGGCATCGGCACGAAAGTGCTGAAGTCGGGTGGCTACACCCTCTACAACGGCCATTTCGAGTTG
This sequence comes from Acidimicrobiia bacterium, assembly GCA_043744155.1. Lineage (GTDB taxonomy): Bacteria > Actinomycetota > Acidimicrobiia > Acidimicrobiales > Ilumatobacteraceae > JANMCE01. The sequence goes on from JAYTVF010000469.1 coordinate 7,103, forward strand.
TCGAAGCCGCGCGGGCTCGGAACCGTGTATCTGTACTTCCAAATTCCATTGATGGTCTTGGTGACGCTGCCAGCCATCGACGGTTTGAAACAATCGTGGCGTGAGGCCACCGCAAGCCTTGGCGGGTCGACGTGGACGTTCTGGCGGCGAGTCGGCATCCCGGTTTTGGCTCCGTCGCTGCTTGGCGGCTTCCTGCTCCTGTTCGCGAACGCCTTCAGTGCCTTCGCAACGGCTGCTGCTCTCGGGGCCAACAACTTCGTACCCACCAAGATCAGCTTCTACTTCCAGGGTGACAACACGGGCAAGAGTGCCATTCCCTATGCATTGGCGAGCTGGATGGTGATCCTCATGGCGGTATCGATGGCCGGTTACCTCATGCTGAGAAAGTGGGCCGAGCGATGGCGAGCGTGAAACCGCTGCGATTCCGCCTCGGGCGACTCGGGCCAAACCTGGTGCTGCTCCTTGCGGCGCTGTTCTTCGTATCGCCGCTTTTGTCGATGGCTCGGTTCGCGCTACAGAACGTGCTCGTTGTCGATCTGGGTTGGCACAACGTGTTTGCGAAGTGGTCACTTGCGGGTATGCGTGAACCGTTCAAACAGCCGGCGGCGGCGACCACTCTCTTGCTCAGTGCAAAACTCGCGTTGGCGACCGTTTCGCTCACCCAACTCCTACTCATCCCGACCGCGTTGTTCGTTCACGTAAGGCTTCCAAAGGCCCGTGGATTCGTCGAGTTTCTCACCCTGTTGCCATACATGGTCCCGCCGATCGCCCTGGTCGCCGGCGTGATTGGCGTGATCCGACCCAACGCCGGCTGGTTTATCCGATCCAACTATTCCTTGGTGCCGTTCTACGTTGTGCTGGCTCTACCGTTCACCTACCGCGCCATTGACGCTGGCATTCGTGCTATCGACGTCCGTACGCTCATCGACGCATCTCGCTCTCTAGGGGCGGGATGGCTCACCACGCTTGGTCGAGCGCTGCTACCGAACCTGCGCACGGCGATCATCTCCTCGTCGTTTCTCACAACGACGGTCGTGCTGGGCGAGCTGACCATGTCTCAGGTGCTGTTGAAGCGAACCTTTCCCCAGTTCACCTTCGAGTACGGTCGCCAGAACGGTAAAGGCGGGGTGGCACTGTCGCTGCTGACGCTCATCATCAGCACCGCGCTTCTCGGGCTCCTTACCGTGCTCACCCGTGGTCGGGGTGGCAAGCACGCAACTGGCGGGGTATCGGCACTTTTGCAGGAACCAACGCCAGCGCAAAACAAGTCGTTGTCTCGCACATGACTCTGCAAAACGCCACGTCGCCCCTACTGTACTGCCAATCGGAGTTCTCATGACTGCGCTTTCCTACGCGAACGTCCGCAAGACATTCGGACCGACGGTAGCGTTGGAGGCGCTCGACTTAGATGTTCGCGACGGGGAGCTGATCACCTTGTTGGGGCCATCGGGTTGTGGGAAGACCACAGCGTTGCGCATCGCGGCTGGCTTCGAGTTTGCCGATTCCGGCACCGTACAGGTCGGTGGGGTCGACATCTCGGGAACGCCAGCGCACAAGCGGAATATGGGTATGGTCTTCCAGAGCTACAGTCTGTTCCCCAACCTGAATGTGGCGCAGAACATCGATTTTGGGCTTCGTACTCGCAGGATCGAGAAGACGCAGCGACAAAAGCGCGTGGCCGAGATGCTGTCACTGGTGCAACTCAACGACTTCGCAGGCCGCTACCCGCATCAGCTCTCGGGTGGTCAGCAACAGCGCGTGGCTCTCGCTCGGGCGCTGGCCCCGCAACCGCAGCTACTGCTGTTGGATGAGCCGCTGAGTGCGCTGGATGCCAAGGTAAGGGCCACGCTCCGCGATGAAATCCGTCGCATCCAAACCGAGACCGGAATCACCACCTTGTTCGTCACTCACGATCAGGATGAGGCGCTGGCCATCAGCGATCGCATCGGCGTTATGTCGAATGGTCGCCTCGAACAACTTGGCACACCGGTAGAGGTGTATCGACGACCATCGACCGCTTTCGTCGCCCGGTTCGTCGGCTCGATGAACGAACTGCGCGGCGCGGTTCGAGATGGCGCGGTCGACGTGCTCGATGTGCGTATTCCCGTGGCCTCGGCGGCCAGAGAGTCGAGCGGCGCGGCCGTTACACTGTTGGTGCGCCCGGAGGACCTATCGATAGGGTCAGCTGATTCCGGCGGGCTTGTCGGTACGGTGGCCAGCCTCACGTTCCAGGGATCTTCCACCATCGTTGGGGTGCGGCTTGACGTACTCGATCAACTCGTCACCGCCGAGGTTGGCCAGGGTGTCGGCGATGACCTTGCCGTCGGCCGACGGGTAGGCGTCCATGTCGACGGCTCGCGCGGAGTCTGTGAGTTGCGATCTTTTGCAGCGGTGTCGGGCTAACGATATTCACACCCTCGGACCACGGCCGGCAACGCCGCAAGTCCGGCGACTGCGGCGACGGCCCGCTGGCAGAGGCAAAGGCTGTCGAGCTACTCGTTCCATTACCAGCCAAGCTGTTTCTGTATACCGATGAACGGCGTCATCACGGTGAAGGCTGGCCGAGTGGTGAGCTGGAAGCCCGTCGGGGCCTCCCAGCGGGTACCGGCGCTCAGCGACCTGCCCACCGTCGATACACTGCTGGCCACGGCGGTGCGGGCGGAACAGGAAGCCACCGGTGAGGTGGAACTCAGCTTTGACCCGACCACAGGCGTGCCGACCAAGGCGAGCATCGACTGGATAAAGCAAGCCGCCGACGACGAGCAGTACTGGACCGTGAGCGACCTCATTCCACGTGGTCTGCCCGTAACGCCGTAGCCGACTGCGCGCTGCACCAAGCGCCTTGCGCCGGCGGGAAGGTCGAACGCCATGCGCGGCTTCTCGAAGCTGAGTCGATCGAAGTCGATGATGTTTATGTCGGCCTTCATGCCGGGGGTGATGAGCCCGCGATCGGTGAGCCCATAGAGAAAAGATGTCTGTCGGGTTTGGCGATGCACAACGAGTTCCAAGGGCAGTCGAGGCCCTCGGGTTCGATCTCGAGCCCAGTGAGTCAGCATGAATGTCGGTGTGCCGCCATCGCAGATCGCCCCGCAATGGGCGCCGGCATCACTTAGGCCCATCCGCGTGCCGGGATGTCGGTGCAGCGCTTCGGTCATCGACAGGTCGCCATACACGTAGTAGAAGAACGGCATGTACAGCATGCCTCGCCCGTCATCGGACAACAGCTAATCGAGCACCAGTTGCATTGGTGAGATGCCCTGAGCTCCGGCTCGTGCCGCTACCGAGTCTCGTTTGATGACGGGCACATAATCGATATCCGGCCCGTCCATCGCAAACATCGCCTCGAACCGCTGCGGCAACGTTGTGGACTCGGTGGCGATGCGATGTCGGCGTCCTGGGTCTGCCAGCGCGAGGAGCCGCTCGGGCATCGC
>JAYTVF010000470.1:0-3095 GCA_043744155.1 Acidimicrobiia bacterium
GCGTAGAGCGGTGGCAGCCTTGCGTAGAGCCTCGTAGTCGAACGTGCGGTGGAAGCCCACAACGACCACATCGGCCGGACCTTCCTCCACCAGTTGGGCGCCAGCATCGCAGAGACACTCAGCCGCCCCTGGGCCTCCAAGCAAAAGCACACGCTCTCCGGATTCGATCAGCGAAGCTGCAGCCTGGGCGCTGGTGAAGACATCCCCGGTCGCCGGGATACCGAAGCGCTCGAGCTTGGCTTCGACGGTACTCACCGGCGCAAAGGAATTGTTCGAGACAAATGTCACTCTGTGCCCCGCTTCTCGGAGGTCGGCTACAGCCTGGGCGGAGCCGGAAATTGCGTCGTCGGCCAACCAGATGACCCCATCGAGGTCGCATATCACGTTCACCCGAGGATCCTGCCATGCGTGACGCAATCGGGTCGCTTCTGGCATCATCTCCGGGTGCCCCGATTCGAACCCTTCGCCGCTCTTCGCTATGCCCCACGACTTGCCTTGGGAGATGTCACGGCGCCCCCATACGACGTGTTGTCGGACATTGATCGGGCCAACCTTGCGGCCCGGCATCCGCAGAATGTGGTGAAGGTCGATGTACCGATCGAGCAGGATGGGCCTGGTCGCTACGAAGCGGCCGGAAGTCTCTTTCGAGGCTGGCTGGCCAATGCGGTCATCGTGCAGGACAGCGCAGCGGCGTATTACCGCTACAGCATGAGATTTGTCGACGAGGCCGGTATACCTCACGCGACCGTCGGACTGTTCGGTGGCCTTGAAGTACGGCCGGCAGGCACGGGCGGGGTCTTGCCGCATGAGCAAACGACTCCCAAGGCCAAAACGGATCGACTCGATCTCACCCGGTCTACCGGCGCGAATCTGTCCGCTGTTTGGGGGCTGTCCCTTGCACCTGGCATCGGCTCGGCGATCGCCAACGCCCCGGCCACTATGTTGGGTGGCTTTACCGACGATACCGGCGTACATCACCTTCTCGAACGAATCGACAACAACGACGCGAGCCAGGTACTTCGTGAGGCAATCGAGACACATCCCGTAGTGATCGCCGATGGTCACCATCGCTATGAGATCGCCCGAGTCTTTCAAGGAGAACGACAAGCGGCAGGCTTCGCGCACGGCGCTCACGACCTCACCCTTACCTTCGTCGTCGAACTCGCCCCGGAGCATCTCTTCGTCCAGGCCATACATCGCCTCATCAGCGGACTACCACCAGAGACGGACCTTTTGGCTGAGATGGCCCCCTTCTTCGAGATGACGCCTGCTGGCGTCGTCGAGCCCGCCACGCTGTCGGAACTGATCGAGCGCGATTCGATGTGTCTGGTGCACCCCGATGGCTCGGGCACGTTCCTGCGGCCACGACCAGAGGCGTTCATTGGCCAAAGAGACCTAGATACCGCTCGACTGGAGATTGCCCTTGCGTGTGTCTCCCATGAGAAGGCCTACCAGCACGGCGTCGACAACATCTTGGGCGCACTTGAAGCCGGACGGGCGCAATATGGCGTACTGCTGCGACCAGTGCCGATCGCAGAGATCGAGCGCACTGCCCATGAGGGTCTCCTGATGCCGCCAAAGTCGACCTTTTTTGCGCCGAAGCCCAAGACAGGTTTGGTCTTTCGAAGCGCAGTGTGAGGCTCTGAACAGTCGGTTGGCATACCGCTTCGGACGCAACGACGGTCCTGCGAATCGACCACCGGCCTCTTGACCACGAATTCATAAATCCCTCCCGCTCAAGCCATCTCGTCCGAGACGCGGCCCCTCACCATGACCGCGGGGCATGTCAGAGAAGCAGACGTCAGCGACCAAGTCCGCTGAGTCGATACTCGACATCAGCAAATCCTGGGGAGATTTCATTTACCCGCCGGAATAGTTGGCGAGCGCGCGGCACGTCGCCAGCCCGGTCGTAAAGATCAGCGAGCGCATACCATGTGCGCAGGTGATGGTCGCGCACCTTCTTCGGAACACCCGGAGCGCGCTCAAGCAGATCGATGGCTTCGGCGAACATACCGCGATCGGCGAGCGAGCCAGCCATGACGATGCGGCCTTCGGCGGTCACGTCCGCAGACGGAGACACTCTGCGCAACTCGTCCCAAAGTTCCTCGACGGCGCTGTATCGCTTCAACGCCCGATAGCAGTCAGCAAGCACCGGATGCTGATCAACCGAGTCCGTGAGCAAACGGTAGGCCTCGAGCTCACCAGCCGCCTGCCGCCATCGCTCAAGCCGGTACAGCGTGAGGCCATAGAGTTCTCGCACGGCTGCCGCGCCTGGAGCCTCCTCGGCCAACTTCGCGATGATGCGCTTTGCGTCGCTGTATCGCTCGCGCTCGAACGCTCCGCGCGCCGCGTCGAGGCGCTCCTCCAGCTTCACCGCCCGCTTGGCGCCGACAGCCATCTGCAGTTCAACGACGACTTCAGCTGGCAGGGGCTTCACCCGTGACCGCTCGGACCTCTCCTCGGTTTGGCCGGTGCTGCGTTGCACCGCATCTCCGGCGATCGCCCGAACCGGGCCCTCGTCCAACCATTTCTCAGCCTGCCATGGCGCCTTCTCGGCAACCTTTGGGCCGGCAGTACGCGGCCGCTCACTTTTCCGAGGAGAGCGAGTAAGAGGTGCGGCTGTGTCGATACGTCGATTCAGCTGTCGCACCGGCCGCGGTGCGCGGGCTTCGAACGGTGCGACGGACCGGCCACGGTCACTTCCCGGTCGCGCCGTGCGGGCTTTTGGAGCAGACGAACCCGCTGTCGGCTCACTGATGCGGGTGGTTCGCGACGGTAGAGTTCCCGGCGAGCGTTCCGATGAGGACGTGATCGGCCGCTTCCGATCGTCTCCCAGGGGCGACCCCGGTACACCTTCAGTCTTGCGGGCGAGCTTTCGCTGCGAACCGGGTGAGAGTCGTGCGCCACTCAAAGGTCGCTCCGGTGCAGCGCCGCCTACCGGTTTTGGGCGCGAAGAAGCGAAATCATCAGAGGTAGCCACACCCTTTAGACTACGTTGAAAATGCAAGGGAACCTGCACCGGTTGGGGTGCAGGTTCCTTTGTTTTTGAGGGTTTCCCGGCGGCGTCCTACTCTCCCAAGGGGTCTACCCCTAAG
>JAYTVF010000471.1:0-3094 GCA_043744155.1 Acidimicrobiia bacterium
TGCGGCCTCAGCATTATCGCCACCAAGGGAACCGCTGCATATCTGGCCCGCTTCGGCTTCGACGTTGATCGCATCGTCTCGAAGTTGTCCGATCGCGAAGGCCTCAGCGCGGTCGATCTCATCGCCAGCGGTGATATCACATTCGTGGTGAACACACCCTCGGGTAGCGGAGGTCGATCCGATGGCAGCCACATCCGTACGGCAGCGGTGGTGCATCGGGTCAGTTGTGTGACAACGGTGGCGGCGGCCCTGGCGGCAGCCCAAGGTATGGCAGAAGCGGCGCGCAATAGTGTGACTGTGCGTTCGCTGCAGGAGTACCACGGAGTCACCGTGTGATGTGGCGCCGGCGAATCCCATCCGCTGCGGTCGACCTGCAGGCCAGAGTGGGAGATCTCGTCCTCCCGAATCCGATCATGTTGGCCTCTGGCGTCGCCGGGCACGGTATCGAGTTGGCTTCCTACCTCGACCTGTCGGCGCTTGGCGCAGTGGTGGTCAAGTCACTGTCGGCCTTCGAGTGGAAGGGTAGCCCGGCTCCTCGGCTCCACCCGGTGACTGCTGGCATGATGAATGCGGTGGGGCTGCAAGGCCCTGGTATAGACCGTTGGCGAGCCGAGGAGATGCCTGATCTCATTGCCACCGGCGCCCGCATCGTCGTGAGTATCTGGGGTCGTTCTCTCGAGGAGTACGCCGCCGCGGCCGCCCTGTTGCAAGACCTTCCCGCCGAGGTGGTAGCCGTCGAGGTGAACCTGTCCTGCCCGAACCTGTTGGGAAAGGGCATGTTCGCCCAGTCTCCTGAACTCGCCGCCCAAGCAATAGAGGCGACCGCAATCTGCGGTAAGCCTCGCTGGGCCAAGTTGACGGCCGCCGTCACTGATTTGGTGTCGGTCGCCCGCGCCGTATCCGACGCCGGCGCGGCAGCAGTCACCCTCATCAACACCGTGCCGGGGTTGGCGCTCGATATCGAGACGCGCCGCCCTGTCCTCGGAAATGGACCGGGTGGCTTGTCAGGCACTGCCATTCACCCCATTGCGGTGAAGGCCGTCTGGGACGTGCACGCAGCGCTTGCCGATCTGCCGATAGTCGGCGTCGGGGGAGTCGCGTCCGCGCACGACGCCATCGAGCTTCTGATGGCCGGAGCCTGCGCGGTCGGTATCGGTACTGCCGTATTCGCCTCGCCTCGCCTGCCCGCCAAAGTCCTGGCCGACCTCTCTACCTGGTGCGCAGCGCATCGCGTAAGGTCGGTCAGCGACCTCGTCGGCGCAGCTCACCCAAAGGAACCGACATGACCGAATTGCACCAGAATAGAGATCGCCTCGCCCTGGCTCTCGACCTTGATGACCTCGTCGACGCCACGCGGATGGCCCGCAAGCTGCAGCCGTGGTTCGGATATGTAAAGGTGGGTCTGGAGTTGTTCAGTGCCGCTGGCCCCGAGGCGATCGGCGCCTTCCGTGACCTGGGTTTTCGCGTCTTCCTCGACCTCAAGCTGCATGACATCCCAACCACGGTGGGCAAGGCGTCTCGCGTGGTGGGTGCCCTCGGTGCCGAGTTGCTGACCGTGCATGCTTTCGGCGGTGACGCCATGATGCGAGCCGCCTGCGAAGGCTTCCTCGGCGGAGCCGAGGCCGCCGGACTCCCAGAGCCCACGGTGGTTGCCGTGACGGTGTTGACCAGTGATGGTGACGCCCCGCCGCATGTGATGCTGCGCCGGGTGACCGAGGCGGTTGAGGCTGGCTGCGGGGGAATCGTGTGCTCGGCGCTCGATGTGCACGACGCCAAGCAGCTCGCACCGCGGCTCTTTGCGGTCGTGCCGGGTACCCGTCCCGACGGTGCTCCTGCACACGATCAGGCCAAAGTAACCACACCTCAGGCCGCCATTGCGGCTGGAGCCGACCTCTTGGTTATTGGTCGGTCGGTACTGCAGAGCCCGGATCCGATACAAGCCGCCCGGCTCATCGCCTCCTCGTTCTGAGGCGGTTTGACCACAAGGTGTGGCCAGAGTGCGCTGCCGCTCGGAAGGACTCGCTGGAGTTGCACTAACATCCTCCTATGGCGACCCCTCCCGTACTCTCCGCCGAACAGCGTGCCGCTGCGTTGGCCAAGGCTGCGCTTGTGCGTGTGGCTCGATCCGAACTGAAGGAAAGACTCAAATCTGGTCAGATGTCGCTGCAGGACATGTTCGCGGCCGCCGACACCGACGAGGTCGTCGGCAAACTCAAGGTGTTGACGATGCTCGAGTCGATGCCGGGCATCGGCAAGGTGAAGGCCCGACGCATCATGGACGATGTCGGTATTGCTGAGTCACGGCGCGTCAAAGGTCTGGGCACACAACAGAGGCTGGCCCTGCGCCAGCACCTGAGCTGATCTTGCCGTCGGCTACCCCGATGATCGTGGTTGTATCGGGTCCCGGCGGGGTCGGGAAGGGCACCATCGTCGACGAGCTTTGTCAACGCTCGCCAACCTTGTGGCTATCGCGCTCGTGGACGACGCGGGATCGTCGTCCGGGTGAACGGCCCGATGCCTATGTGTTCACTGATCGAGTGGCGTTTGAGGCCCGCATCGCAACCGGTGGCTTTCTCGAATGGACCGAGTTCCTCGGCAATTACTACGGCACGCCGCTGCCCGAAGCACCGAAAGATGCCGTGGTGATTCTTGAGATCGAGGTCGATGGAGCGAAACAGGTGAAGCATCGTTACCCCGAAGCGGTGCTCGTTTTCGTTTTGCCTCCGTCACGCGAGGAGCAGCGGCGGCGGCTGCGCTATCGGGGTGATCATGAGGACAAGGTGGCGGCCCGACTGCGAAAGGCCGAGGAGGAGGAGCCCATCGGCCGTGAGCTGAGCAACTATGTCGTGGTGAACGACCAGCTCGAGCGCACCGTCGATGAGCTACAAAAGATCATCGATGACGAACAACTGGCACGGTGTTCTCGGGCCTGACCGAGATACGTTGCGCCGATCTGCTACCATACATCGGCTCAAACGTTCAGGAGACGCAAATATGGCTCGTTCGCATGACTCGATGGTTAACCCTCCTATCGAAATGTTGCTCGATCGCGTCGATTCCAAGTTTGCGCTGGTGACAATGGCCGCTCGCCGGG
>JAYTVF010000472.1:0-3090 GCA_043744155.1 Acidimicrobiia bacterium
GACATCACCAGGGGCGGCGAGGACGCGTGCGATAACGCGGTCGGCTCGAAGCACGACGTGGTCGAGCGTCTCGGCCCGGCCAGAGAATCCGTCGGTCCACATGTCCCAACCGGGTCGGGCTGCTCGTATGGCCTCAGAAGTGATGCCTTCGTCGCCGCCGTAATTCCACTCGACCAGATCGTCATCGATGATGGCCTCCGGGAATCCGGCCAACTCGGCGGTGTGATGGGCGCGGATCCGGGGCGACGACAGCACTAACGCGAACCGAAAGCGGGCCAGCGCGGGCGCCAGCGCGCGGGCATCAGCCTCGCCGCTGGGTAGCAGCGGGATGTCGCTCGCGCCGGTGTGGCGCCCGTCGCGTGCCCACTCGGTAAGTCCGTGACGCACTACGACCAGGTTGCGTTCCGCGATGAGCTCATCTTCTGAGGCGGGGTCGCGTTGGTCGGCAACGAGGGTTTCGAGCCGCTGCGCGGGGGTCGGGCCGGTCATACCGACGGGGAGAACCAGCCGCCGGGCACGAAGTCGTCGGCCTCGGGCGGGCCCCACGTGCCGCGCTGATAGGGAAACACTGGGCCGGGATTGTCCAAGGCCGGCTGCACAATGCGCCACGTCTGTTCGACGACGTCTTGGCGGGCGAAGCGGCGGGACGAACCGCTGACTGCGTCGGAGATCAACCGCTCGTAGGGCTCATGGCGATCCCCGAGGATGGCGGCAAAGTCACACTTCAGGTCGACATCTTGGCTGTCGAGGTAGGGACCAGGCTGTTTGGCCTGCACCGTGAACGTGACCCCGTCGTTCTTGCCGAGCCGGAACCGGATGAGATTTCGACCAGGTTTCGCGCCGTCGGGGTTCTCGTCAAAAAGCATGCGGGGCGGGGCATTGAGTTCTACGACGCACTCTGTGGCCGATGAAGCCAAGGCTTTGCCACACCGCACATAGATCGGCACGCCCGCCCAGCGCCAGGAATCGAGGGCCAATTTGGCGGCCACGAAGGTCTCGACGGTCGAGCCCGCCACGACGCCAGGCTCGTCGAGGTAGCCGTCATATTGGCCGCGCACCATGTCTTGGCAACGCATCGTCGGCATTGCTGCGAAAACCTTGGCCTTCTCGTCATGGAGGTAACTGGCTTCGGGACCTACCGGGGGCTCCATCGTCAAAAGCGCCAACACTTGCAGCAAGTGGTTCTGCAGGAAGTCTCTGATGGTGCCGACCGAGTCGTAGAAGCTGCCCCGCCCCTCAACCCCGATAGTTTCGGCCATGGTGATCTGAATCTGGCGCACATAGTTGCGGTTCCAGATCGGTTCGAGCAGCATGTTCGAGAATCGGAAGACCAAGAGGTCTTCTACGCTTTCCTTGCCGAGGTAGTGATCGATACGGAAGATTCGTTCCTCCGGGAACACCTCGTGCAACACTCGATTCAGCTCCTTGGCAGAGGCCAGATCTCGCCCGAATGGCTTCTCGACGACGATTCGACCTCGCTCGGCCAACCCGACGGACGCAAGCGACTGCACCACTTGGGGAAACATCGTGGGCGGGATGGCCAGGTAGAACACCGCGTTCTTCGATCCGAGCCGGTCCAAGACGCCAGCCAACGCCTCAAATGTGGTCAGCTGCGAGTAGTCGCCGGCCACCAGGTGCAGGCCGTCGACGAGCGCGTCGAGCAGCACCTTGTTGGCGTTAGGTTCGCTGGCCAGGATGCTCTCGCACGCATGCTTGTGGAAGGCCTCATCGTTCCAATCGCTTCGGGCCACGCCAACAATCGGCAGGTCGAGACCCTGATGTCCAATGATGTTGTAGAGCGCCGGGAAGATCTTGCGCTTGGAAAGATCGCCCGTTGCACCAAATAGCACCAGCGCATCGGCGGTTGGTTGGCTCACTTGTTCGTCTTTTCCGCATGACCGCCGAATTGTTTGCGCATAGCCGACAGCACCTTGTTGGCGTACAGATCATTACCCCGGCTCGAGAACCGCTCATGCAGCGCAGCGGTGAGTACCGGCGTTGGCACGCCTTCGTCGATGGAGGCGAGAATGGTCCAACGTCCTTCGCCGCTGTCGGACACCTTGCCCTCGAACTCCTCGAGTTCGGGGTCGGCGACCAGGGCCTGCGCGGTGAGATCGAGCAGCCAACTCGACACGACACTGCCTCGCCGCCACAGCTCGGTGACCGACGGAATATCGATGTCGTACTGGTAGTACTGCGGATCGCGCAACGGAGTGGTTTCGGCGTCCTTCTCATGGTTCGCCTTGCCGATGCCGGCTCCTTTGAGCACGTTGAGTCCCTCGGCGTAGGCGGCCATGAGACCGTATTCGATGCCGTTGTGCACCATTTTGACGAAATGACCGGCCCCGCTTGGCCCGCAGTGCAGCCATCCGTGCTCGGCCTGTGCCGGGTCGCCTTCACGTCCGGGCGTGCGGGCGGCGCTCTCGATGCCGGGAGCGAGGGTGTCAAAAATCGGTGTCATCCGTTCGACGGCTTCGCTATCTCCTCCCACCATCATGCAGTACCCGCGATCCAAGCCGAACACACCTCCGGACGTGCCGACGTCGAGGTAGTGAATACCCTTGGTCGCGAGAGGCCCCGATCGATCGATATCGTCGCGGTAGTAACTGTTGCCGCCGTCGATGATGGTGTCGCCGGGAGACAACAACGGCACAAGCTTGTCGATGGTGTCATCGACGAAAGCGGCTGGAACCATGATCCAGACATTGCGCGGCGCGGCCATCTGGGCCACGAGATGGGCCAGATCGTTCGCACCGGTGGCCCCTTCGGCGGCGAGACCGGCCACTGCAGCAGGATTCACGTCGTAGGCCACGCAGTTGTGGCCGTGCTTGAGAAGCCGGCGTACCATGTTGGCGCCCATCCGGCCGAGTCCGATCATCGCGAGTTGCATAATGGCTGAGGCTATCGCTCCGATGCGGGTCGGTGGTCGTAGCCGTACTTTGCCGGCCCGGCAGTCGGTATCGGGGTGAGAATCAGGCCGCGGCCGACGCCAGGACGGTTTTTGGTTTCACCACTGGTCTCGCTGGAGTGCCAACCGCCACGCAATGGCCGGGGAGATCCTTCGTGACGGTGGCTCCGGCCCCCACGACG